>NZ_JBGLZF010000049.1:0-42568 GCF_047304405.1 Pseudomonas sp. Pseusp11 | reverse complement strand
GGCGCGGATCAACGCTGGTAGAGGCGTCGATGGAGGTAGTCACCGGTTGACGGACAGGCTCAGGGCGTGAGGGGGCGGTGCGTCAAAATCAAAAGCAAGGCGGCCTACCGGCCGGCCTGATCTCACGTGCACGCATTTCCCTGTAGGAGCTGTCGAGCGAAGCGAGGCTGCGATCTTTTGATCTTGCTTTTGCTTTTGCTTTTGCTTTTGCTTTTGCTTTGCTTTGCTTTGCTTTGCTTTGCTTTGCTTTGCTTTGGCTTTTGATCTTGATCTGTACGCCCCTTTCCCAGAGGCCGAACGCAGGCGTTGCGCAGGGGGCACCGCGGCAGGGATGCCGCGGTAGCCGCCCCCGGCCATGGATGGCCGATGGCGGCGGGCCCCCGGAGCAATGCCGGAGTGAGGGCATGCCGAGCCTAGGCGAGGCACCGAATGGCGGGGCAAAAGCGTTTTGGTTACTTTGGCGCTTTTCCAAAGTGACCCGCTGTAAGAGCGGAACCATAAGCCGCCGTTACCGCAGAAATGGATATGCACTCCCAACACCTGGCCCCAACATTACCCACAATCCCTGTTAGCGCTTCTGTGGATAACATGTTCGCCCCTCGCTACACCCCATGCCAATCAAGCCCTGCAGCCCTCCGTACAAAAAACAACCAGCCTAAGCCACGGTTTTTTCGGGCTTTTTCCACAGCATAACCTCGCTCACTGGCCGACACTTGCCCCCAATCTCTGTTGGCGCTTCTGTGGATAACATGTTCGCCCATCGCTACAGCCCATATAGATCGCGGCTTTCAGTAGGTTGATCAAATATTGTCCAATTCGACGTTTTCCCCCACTAATCCTCCCGCAAACCCCGAATTCTCGCGGGTTTCAGCGGTTTTCCACAGAACGAGCAAAGTTGCCCCCAAAGTCTGTTGGTGCTTCTGTGGATAAGGTGTTCGCCATCCCCTGCGCGCCATGTAAACCGTGCTCTGCAAGCTTCTGATTAAAAAATAACCAGTGTCTGGCTAAAACCCTGCTTCTGGATAAGTCACGGTTTTTCTTCGGTTTTTGTGAATAGATTTAGCCTGTCACCCACAGTTGTCCCCATTTGCTGTGGGTGGAGATGTGGATAACTTGTTCGCTGAACCCTGTAAGCCACGGCCCGTATAGGCCGGAACGCGATAGATCAGATTTCATACAGTTCTAAGGCACTTCCTTGACTTCGATCTGTCGCCTGTCTTCACTCTCATCGCATAAGGACAACTGTCACTTATCCACATCTGGTTCAGGGAGAACGCGTGATGGATAGCCAGCCACATCGCTCGCAGCCACATTCGCACCAAAGCCCCTGCACGACCTGTGTCCCGACATCCGCCACCTTGTTGCACAAGCGGATTCATCGTCGCGCCGCCAATCAGCGCGCTCGTCTATAGCACCTGGCCCCCTTATGCCATTACGCCGCTGCCATTGAGGCCCGACCGTGCCCGGTGACCAGGCGTTTGTTCGTCTATCGATTGCAGGCAACCGCAGAGTTGCTCCATCTGCCTGAGAGGAAATGACCCATGACACGGATCGCCACGCCCATCAGCGATATCAAGGAACATTACGACGTGATCGTCATTGGCTCCGGCTACGGCGGCGGGATCGCGGCGTCGCGCCTGTCCCGGGCCGGCAAGCGGGTATGCCTGCTGGAGCGAGGCCGGGAAATCCAGCCCGGCGAATACCCCAATACGATGCTGGCGGCCACTGAAGAGCTGCAAGTGCATGACCCGGACGGGCACATCGGTTCGCGCACCGGGCTGTTCGACCTGCACGTCAACGCCCAGCAGAACGTAGTGGTCGGTTGCGGCCTGGGTGGCACGTCGCTGATCAACGCCAACGTCGCGCTGGAACCGGAACCCGGTGTGTTCGACGATCCGCGTTGGCCGCTGGCGGTACGTGAACATCGCGACACGCTGCTCAAGGACGGATACGCCCGGGCTCGGGAGATGCTCAAGCCCAATCCCTATCCGAAAACCGCTCCGACCTTGCCCAAACTCGAGGCTAACCAGAAGTCCGCCGATTACCTCAAGCAAGGCGCGCACTTCTACAAGCCGCCGATCAACGTGACCTTCGACAAACTGCCGAACAACCTCAACCACGTCGGCGTCGAGCAATTGCCGTGCAACCACTGCGGCGACTGCGTTTCGGGCTGTAACAACAAGGCCAAGAACACCACGTTGATGAATTACCTGCCGGATGCCTGCAACCACGGCGCAGAGATTTTCTGCCAGGCCGAGGTGCGGCATCTGGAGCGCGACGGCGATGGCTGGATCGTGCACTTCCAATACCTGGACAGCGGCCGCGAGAAATTCTCCGCGCCGACGCTGTTCGTCAAGGCGGACATCGTCGTGGTGTCGGCCGGCACCCTGGGTTCCACCGAAATCCTCCTGCGCTCTCGGGACAAAGGCCTGTCGACGTCCAATCAGCTTGGCGAAAACATGAGCGGCAACGGCGACATCCTCGGTTTCGGCCACAATTGCGATGAAACGATCAACGGCATCGGTTTCGGTGCCCATCCGGCCTCGGAAATGAAACCGGTCGGCCCGTGCATCACCTCGATCATCGACATGCGCACCGAAGGCGACTGGCGCAGCCGTATGGTCATCGAAGAAGGCTCGATCCCCGGCGCACTCGGCCGGCCCATGGTGCCGAGCATGGCCACATTCGCCGGGTTGATCGGTAAACCCACCGATGACAGCTTCACCGGCAAGCTCAAATATGCCGAGCGCGAAGCCGAAAGCTTCCTGCGCGGCCCGTATCACGGCGCCCTGCACAACATGCAGACCTACCTGATCATGAGCCACGACGACGGCAAGGGCCGCATGGTGCTCGACAGCAAGGATCAGTTGCGCATCGACTGGCCGGGCGTTGGCGAGCAGGAAAACGTCAAGATCGGCAACGAGCGTTTGCACCAGAGCACCAAGGCCTTGGGCGGGATCTGGGTCGAGAACCCGATCTGGACCGAGCTGCTCAAACACAGCATCGTTTCCGTGCACCCATTGGGCGGTTGTGTGATGGGCGAGGATGCAACGCAAGGCGTGGTCAACCACAAGGGCCAGGTGTTCAGCGGCGTCAGCGGCACCGATGTCTATGCCGGGCTGTACGTGGCCGACGGTGCGGTGATCCCGACCTCACTGGCGGTCAATCCGTTGCTGACCATCTCTGCCGTGAGCGAGCGCAACATGGGGCTGCTGGCGGCCGATCGTGGTTGGCACATCGACTACACGTTACCCTCGGCACCGCGCAAACCGGTGGCGGCACCGACCCTCGGCGTGCAGTTCACCGAAACCATGAAGGGCTATTTCTCCAAAGATTTCACCCAGCCCCAGGGCACCGATCTAAAACTCTACGAAGCGGCGGCCAAACGCGGCAAGTCGGATAACTCACCGATCGAATTCACCTTGACCATCACCGCCAACGACCTCAATCGCATGATCAAGGAGCCGGAACACGCCGCGACACTGGTCGGCACCCTGGATGCGCCGGGCTTGTCGCCGGAACCGCTGACTGCCAGCAACGGCGTGTTCAATCTGTTCGAGGAGTATCAGGAACAGGTCGGCGTGCGGCACATGAATTACGACATGAAGCTGACCGCTGAGGACGGCAGCGATTATTACTTCAGCGCATTCAAGACCGTGCCCGAAGACAACGGCGTGCTTAACGTCTGGCACGACACCAGTACGCTCTACGTGACGCTGTATCGCGGGCCGGACAAGACGGGCGAGGTCATCGGTTCGGGGGTGATGCACATCGAGCCGGCCGATTTCGCCAAGCAGATGACCACCATGAAGGTGCTCAACGCGCGCAACGAACGCGAGCGCATTGAGGGGCTGGCGCGGTTCGGCAAGTTCTTCGCCGGCATCTTGTGGGAGAGCTATGGCGGGGTGTTCGCGGGCGACATCTACTTCAACCCCGATGCGCCGCCCCGGCAGAAACGGCCGCTGGATGCGCCGACGCCAAGCGTGCAGTTCTTCCAGACCGAAGACAGCGTCCAGCTCCGCCTGACCCGTTATCAGGGCGGCAGCAAGGGGCCGGTGATGCTGGTGCATGGTTTGGGGGTGGGCTCGAATATTTTCTCTACCGACACCATCCAGACCAACCTGCTGGAGTACCTGTGCAAGCACGAGTATGACGTCTGGCTCCTGGATTTCCGGGTCAGCATCCTGCTGCCGGCCAGCAAACATGAATGGAACGGCGACCAGATTGCCCAGTACGACTTCAAGGCCGCCATCGAGCATATCCAGCAGGCAACCCTCGCCGCTGACGTGCAGTGCGTGGTGCATTGCTACGGCGCGACGACCTTCTTCATGTCGCTGCTGGCCGGTTTGCAGGGCGTGCGCTCGGTGGTCTGTTCGCAGATCGCTGCGGACACGGTGGTCGCCACGGCAACAGGGCTCAAGGCCGGTCTGCATTTGCCGGGGATGCTCGACGCCATCGGCATCAAATCCCTCACCGCGTATGCCGACAACAAGGAGAGCTGGTTCAACAAACTCTATGACAAGGCCCTCAACATCTACGCCCGCATCGAGGCTCAAGGTTACTGCACCAACCCGGTGTGCCACCGCATCACCTTCATGTACGCGTCGTTGTATCGCCATGACACGCTCAACGAAACCCTGCACGACAACCTGCACGAGTTGTTCGGCGAGTCGAACATACAGACCTTCGAGCACCTGGCGCTGATCCTGCGCAAAGGCCATCTGGTGGACTTCAAGGGCCATGACGTCTACATGCCGCACTTCGACCGGCTGACCATGCCGATCTGCTTCATCAGCGGCGAAGACAATCAGTGCTACTTGCCCGAAAGCACGCTCAGGACCTATGAGCGCGTGTGCAAAATCCATGGACCGGAACGCTACAGCCGGCATGTGGTGCCGGGTTACGGGCATATTGACTGCATGTTCGGCAAGAACGCGGTGGTCGATGTGTACCCGATCATCCTGCAACACCTGGAGAAAACCGCCCTCGGCTAGCACTGCTCACCTGTGGCTTGGGGCTTGTTGTGGCGAGGGGGCTTGCCCCCGTTGGGCTGCGAAGCGGCCCCAAATCGGCAAATGCGGTCATTCAGGAACATTGCGATTGCATGTTTCACGACTGCTTCGCAGCCGAGCGGGGGCAAGCCCCCTCGCCACGGGTATGTGCCCACTCAAGATTCGTTGGTGGCTAGGGACAAAAAGGAAATGGATGCCATGGACAGTTACATCCGCTGGTTTCAACGCTTCATCTGGATAGGCATCGCAATGAACATGGTCTTCGCGATTCCGGCGCTGTTTGCACCGGCGTTGCTGACCTCGATGCTCGGGATGCCTCCACAACTCTCCGATCCTTGGCTGGAGAACGCCGGCATGTTGCTGGTGGGGATCAGCCTTTTTTACATGCCGTCAGGCTTCAATGCCCCCAAATACGTGGTGCATTCGTGGCTGTGCGTATTGTCGCGGTTGGTCGCCGTGGCGTTCTGGATTTACCTGATCAACACCAGCAACCAGGCCCAGGTGTTCGTGCCGATGCTGCTGGGCGATCTGGGCATGTTCCTGATCCTCGGGATTCTGCTGTACCTGGGCAGCGCGCCGGCCAATCGGCCGTTCGCCCTGCTTCGCGATGGCTGGCGTGAGTGGTGCGCAGCGTGGGCGCGACGCTGGCGGCGGCACAGCTTCAAGGTCGCCACGCTGGTCGTGGTGCTGGCGCTGGGGTTTATCGGCTACGAAACCTGGTACCAGATGCTGCGGGTGGTGCCGGCCGAGCAATACGCTTCTGACGAAGACCACTACAAATACGCTGCCATCGGCCTGGGCATCGAAGCACGGATTCCCTATTACCTGTTCGCCGTGTTGCCGCAGATGTGCCCGGAGAAACTGCCGAAGCCCGGCGGTTACGAAGTGTTCGGTTTCCTCTACGAGAACGGCAAGGACCTGCCGATCGGCATGGCCAAGCGGCAGATCGGCTACCCGACCGTGGAGCCCAACTGCGCCTTGTGCCACACCGGCTCCTACCGCGCCAATGCCAGCGACGTTGCGACCCCGGTGGCCTCCGCGCCGGCCAATACCCTGCAGCTGCAGGCCTTCCAGTGGTTCGCCTACGATTGCGCGAGTGACCCCAAATTCACGCCTGACGCGGTGATGACGGCGATCAACAGCAAGTTTCAGCTTGGGTTCTTCGAGCGCCTGTACAACCGTTATCTGATCATCCCGATGGCCACCAGCGCGCTGATCAAACAAAAGCAGGCCTATGCCTGGCAGAAGCTGCGCGCACCGCAAGGGCCGGGGCGTACCGACACCTTCAACCCGACGAAAATGGTGGTGTTCGGCTTCCCGGATGACTCGACCATCGGCACCGTCGACTTGCCGCAAGTCTGGAACCAGAAACCCCGGGAGTCGCTGTACCTGCACTGGGACGGCAACAACAACGATATCCATGAGCGCAACTACGCGGCGGCCATGGCCGTGGGCGCGACGCCGGAGTCGGTGCTGCCGGACAGTTTCAACCGGGTGACCAATTGGCTGCTGGGCCACAAGGCACCGGCCTGGCCGTTCGCGCTGGATCAGGCCAAAATCGCCCGGGGCAAGCCGGTCTGGGAAAAAAATTGCGCCGGTTGCCATGACTTCGGCCGCACCGACACCGGTCAGGTCACCACCACTATTGATGAACTGGGCACCGATCCCCATCGGCTGAACTCGTTCACCACCGGTTTAGTGACAGCCTTCCACGGCTTCAAGAAACCGCCGTTCGACTTTGGCGCTTACCGCAAGACCCAGAGCTACAGCAACACGCCCACCGACGGCATCTGGTTGCGCGCGCCGTACTTGCACAACGGTTCGGTGCCGACCCTGTGGGATTTGCTGCAACCACCGGAACTGCGGCCGCAGGTGTTCTTCACCGGCTCCGACATTTACGACAAGGACAAGGTCGGCTTCGTCACCGGTGGCGAGCAGGTGAAAGCCTCGGCGGACTTCAAATACGACACGCGCCTGGAGGGCAACCACAACGGTGGCCACCTGTACGGCACGCAATTGTCGGAACTCGATAAGCGGGCGCTCATCGAGTTCATGAAAACCCTGTGATTCCACTACGGATGGAGGAAGTCGACATGTCATTGGTCAGTCATTGGGAACATGAGTACGTCAAGGTCAAGCTACGTTTGCATGGTTTGGTCACCCGCCTGGAAATGGCCTGGAAGAAGCTCGTCAGCGAGCTTGAGCCGGAGGAGTACCAGGCCATCGTCGCGCTGCTGCAGCGGGGGCACGATCAGGCGCAATACGTGCTCAAGCACGGCGACATGCCGGACGATCAACCGAGTGTGCCGTGGGAGTTGTCCCACGGTTTGTCGATCCTGCACATCGGCAACGCCAGCCCCTTGCCGCAATCGGTAGATGAGCTGCAGACCCAAGTGCTCAAGGATGGCAGCCTGCTCGGTTGTCGCAAATGGGAGCTGCTGGATCTGTTGTGGAGCGAAGCGCTGCTCAAGTGGATCGAGAACCTGCGGCATCACGCACCGTTCGCCACCAATCCGGCGTTGATGCGCATGGACAGTGACGTGACCCTGGCCATCGCCGGCGACTGGGGCACCGGGCCGTTCGACAGTCATGCCCCGGCGGTAGCGGTGGCCAATCAGATGCAACTGGCCCAGGCCGACTTCACCATCCATTTGGGGGATGTGTATTACGCCGGCACCCGCTCCCAGGAAGACGTCGACATGGTCGGCTGGCCGATGGGCAAGCACGGCTCGTTCACCCTCAACTCCAACCACGAGATGTACAGCGGCGCCCATGGCTACTTCAAGGAACTGGCCAAGCGTTTTCCAGCACAGCAGGGCACCAGTTATTTTGCGTTGTACAACGATGACTGGCTGGTGGTCGGGATCGACTCGGCTTATGCCTCCAGTCCAATCAACCTGTATATGGACGGCGCGCTGAACAAGCAGCAGATCGACTGGATGAAAGACTTGCCCAAACGCAAGAAGATCATGGTGCTCAGTCATCACCAGGGCTTTGACATTACCGGGCGTGACAAGACCGCGTTGTACAAGCCGGTCTGCGATGCCTTGGGACGCGAGCCGGATTACTGGTATTGGGGGCATTTGCATAACGGCATCTGCTATGCCACTCAAGGTGGCTTGCATGCACGTTGCGCAGGGCATGGGGCGATTCCCTATGGCAATGCCAGCGAGCTGAACGGGCATCCGGGGGTGCTGTGGTCGGAAACGCAGAATGCGCGGGATGAGGCGTACCCGGATCGGGTGTTGAACGGTTATGTGAAGGTGCGGCTGGTGGGGGAGAACATCGAAGAGACGTTTATTGGCGAGGATGGTTCGGTGCGATGGTCTTCGGTATTACAGTAATTGTGCGTTGCCGTTGAAAAGATCGCAGCCTGCGGCAGCTCCTACAGGTGTACACAAAACCCTGTAGGAGCTGCCGCAGGCTGCGATCTTTTGATCTTGATTAACCCTGAACCGGCACGCCTTTGAGGTAAGGCGCAGGCTCGGCCCCGAGGTTGTTCAGCAGGCGCTCGCTGTACCAGTCCACGAAGTTCACCACACCAAACTCATAGGTCTTGGAGTAAGGCCCTGGCTGGTACGCGGTGGAGTTGATCCCGCGCTGGTTCTCTTCGGCCAGGCGACGGTCCTGGTCGTTGGTGGCATCCCAGACCTGGCGCATGCGCTCCACGTCATAGTCCACGCCTTCGACCGCGTCCTTGTGGACGATCCACTTGGTGGTGACCATGGTTTCCTGGGCGCTGATCGGCCACACGGTGAACACGATGATGTGGTCGCCCATGCAGTGGTTCCACGAGTGCGGCAGGTGCAGGATGCGCATCGAGCCCAGGTCCGGGTTCTTGATGCGGCCCATCAGTTTGGCGCAGCCCTGTTTGCCGTCCATGGTCATCGATACGGTGCCCTTGAGCAGCGGCATGCGCACGATACGGTTACGCAGGCCGAAACTGGCGTGGGCGTAAGGGATCTTCTCGGCTTCCCAGGCAGCGGCGGAAGCGGCTACGTGGTCCTTGAAGGCCTGGTCGGCACGCGGGTCGGTGACGTCGTCCCATTCCAGCAGGGTTTTCAGCAATTCGGGGTGTGAACCGCCGCAGTGGTAGCACTCGCGGTTGTTTTCCAGCACCAGTTTCCAGTTGGCTTTTTCCATCAAGGTGGTTTGTACCGCCACCTTGGTGTTCTCCATGTCGTACGGTTCCATGTAATGGCTGAGCGTCGACAGGAAGTCATCGATGGCTGGCGGGTTTTCCGCCAGGCTGATGAAGATGTAACCGCCAGCAGTTTTCACGTTTACCGGCTTGAGGCCGTACTGCTTCATGTCGAAGTCGGCGCCCATTTCGGTCCCGGCGAACAGCAGGCGACCGTCCAGCTCATACGTCCACTGGTGGTAGTGGCAGACCAGTTTGGCGACTTTGCCTTTTTCACTGGTGCACAGGCGTGAACCACGATGGCGGCAGACGTTGTGGAACGCATGCACCACGCCATCGGCGCCGCGAATCACGATGATCGGGTTCTTGCCGACCTGCAGGGTCAGGTAGTTGCCCTTGGTCGGGATCTCGCAGGTCATGCCGGCGATCAACCACTCTTTCTGGAAGATTTCCTGCATGTCGATATCAAACAGCCGCTCGTCAGAGTAAAACGGCTGCGGCAGCGAGAAAGTGCGCTCGCGCTCTTGCAGCATCTGCGCAGTGGCCTTGCGTGCGGGTTCCAGTGGATCGCCCAGGCTCAGGGTAGTGGTGACGTCCATCGTTTAATCCTCAAGGCCATTCTGTGTGGCCGGCGAAAGTGGCTAATCAGGTTTGCTACGCAAGGTGTAAAGGTTGTGTCTTGGTATGGGGCGAGTGTGGGGCCGGCGCGCACCACAACCTTATCCATGGGCGACATGGCCCAATCTGTTCCCGACGCGCAACCCCCGGTAATTGGGGGCTGGTCGCGATAAGTATGTCAATGTCGCAGATAGGTAAATGGCGGGGCTGCTCTATACGCAGAATCGCCAACATAAAGGCCGGTAGTCGGCCGTGGAGATCAGCATGTCCAACAACTTCCTGAACCCGGTAACCACCCAGACCTGGGCCAATGGTCGACACATTGTCCGTTGCGTCAAAGTCATCCAGGAAACCTGGGATGTGCGCACCTTCTGCTTTATGGCCGACCAGCCGATCATGTTCTTCTTCAAACCGGGGCAATTCGTCACCCTGGAGCTGGAAATCGAAGGCCAGCAGATCATGCGTTCGTACACCATTTCCAGCTCGCCGTCGGTGCCATACAGCTTCTCGGTGACGATCAAGCGCGTACCGGGCGGCAAGGTCTCGAACTGGTTGCATGACACCCTGCATGAAGGCTACGAACTGGCGGTGCACGGCCCGGTCGGGCTGTTCAACGCCATCGACTTTCCGAACCCGAAAGTGCTGTACCTCAGCGGAGGTGTGGGCATCACCCCGGTGATGTCCATGGCGCGCTGGTTCTTCGATACCAACGGCAATGTCGATATGGCCTTCATCCACAGCGCCCGCTCGCCGAAAGACATCATTTATCACCGCGAGCTGGAACACATGGCGGCGCGGATCGAAAACTTTAGCCTGCATCTGATCTGCGAGAAACACGGTTTCGGTGAGCCGTGGGCCGGATACCGCGGTTATCTCAACCACAAGATGCTCGAACTGATGGTCCCGGATTTCCTTGAGCGGGAAGTGTTCTGCTGCGGCCCGACGCCTTACATGAACGCGGTCAAGCGTTTGCTGGAAAACGCCGGCTTCAATATGAAGCGCTACCACGAAGAGTCCTTCGGCGCCACGCCGCCTGAGGCAATCGCCGATGCAGAGGAACACGCTGAACAAGCGGCCGACGCCCCCGCAATCGACGCCGCCGACCTGAACCAGGTGGAATTCACCGCCTCCGGCAAGAGCATCCGCGTGGCCCCGGGCGAAACCGTTCACGCCGCTGCCGCCAAACTTGGCCTGATGATCCCCAAGGCTTGCGGCATGGGCATCTGCGGCACCTGCAAGGTAATGAAGCTTGCCGGCGAAGTGGAAATGGAACACAACGGCGGGATTACCGAGGAAGACGAAGCTGAAGGGTTCATCCTGTCTTGCTGCAGCGTGCCGAAGGGTGACGTGCGGATCGAGTATTGATCGGTCTAGATGGCCACTGAATAACTCCCGTAGGAGCTGCCGAAGGCTCGGGCCGCGTTCGGCAGCTCCTACAGGGTGTGTGTAGATCCATCAATCAACGAACAGATCCGGCATCAGCAGCGCGTCGCTGTCCGGTGCATACCGATACCCTTCAAAATCCGTCACCCCATGCTCACCCAAAATCTCCTCATCGATCAGCAACCGACCGGTAATGCTGCAACCGCTGCTGTCGAGAATGATGTGGGCGGCATCCGCCATGATCGCGGGTGTGCGGGCATGTTTGAAAGATTCGCGCGATCCGAGCTGAAACTCGATGGCGGCCGTGGCGATCATGGTCTGCGGCCATAGAGAGTTGACGCTGATGCCGTAGGCGGCGAATTCCTCGCTCATACCCAGGGTCAACATACTCATGCCGTACTTGGTCACCGTGTAGGGGCTGTACTGGGCGAACCATTTGGTGGCCAGGTTCAGCGGCGGTGACAGGTTGAGGATGTGGCCGCTGGATTTTTTCAGATAGGGCAGGGCGGCCTGGCTGCACAGCAACACGGCGCGGGTGTTGATCTGGTGCATCAGGTCGAAGCGCTTGAGTTCGATGTGCTGCACGCCGGTCAGCTTGATCGCTCCTGCATTGTTGATCAGTGCGTCGATGCCACCAAAATGCTCGCTGGCGTCAGCCATCGCGTGGCGCACAATGGCTTCATCGCGCACATCAACCTCCAATGCCAGCGCCTTGCCGCCCGCAGCTTCGACTTCCGCCGCAACGCTGAAGATGGTGCCGGGCAGTTTGGGGTGAGGGGCGGCGCTTTTCGCGGCAATCACGATGTTGGCCCCGTCGCGCGCGGCCCGCAGCGCAATCTCACGACCAATCCCGCGACTGGCGCCGGTGATGAACAGGGTTTTGCCTTGTAGTGACATGCGGACGCTCCCGATTGGCGTGATCCGAGTGGATCGAAACGGCTCGCAGTCAATGTAGACCAACTCGTGCGGGACTGTGGCAAGGGGGGAAGCCCCCTCGCCATAAGATCTCTTGCCAATCAAATAGCTGAGGTCGAGCGCAGAACCTGTGGCGAGGGAGCTTGCTCCCGTTGGGTTGCGAAGCAGCCCCAAAGCCTGAGCATGCGGTCTGTCAGGTGGACCGCGTTGGCTGGTTTTACGACTGCTGCGCAGCCGAGCGGGAGCAAGCTCCCTCGCCACAAAGTCGCATTTCAACCAAATAGCTGAGGTGGAACACAGAGTCTGTGGCTGGGAGGGAGGGAGTCAGGCCGCCATCACGTGCCGAATATCCGCTGCCAGTTCCCGCACGCGTTCTTCTTCGGTGTCCCACGAGCACATGAACCGTGCGCCACCGTTGCCGATGAAGGTGTAGAAGCGCCAGCCCTTGGCGGTCAGTGCGGCGATGGCCGGCTCCGAGAGTTGCAGGAACACACCGTTGGCCTGCACCGGGAACATCAGCTCGACGCCAGGAATGTCGCTCACCAGTTCGGCCAGCAACTGCGCGCAGTGGTTGGCGTGGCGGGCGTATTTGAGCCAAGCGTCGTTTTCAAGAATCCCGACCCAGGGGGCCGAGAGGAAGCGCATCTTCGACGCCAGTTGCCCAGCCTGCTTGCAGCGGTAGTCGAAATCTTCGGCCAGTTTGTGGTTGAAGAACAGAATCGCTTCGCCCACCGCCATGCCGTTTTTCGTACCGCCAAAGCACAGCACGTCGACGCCGGCCTTCCAGGTCAGGTCGGCTGGCGAGCAACCCAGATAAGCGCAGGCGTTGGAGAAACGAGCACCGTCCATGTGCAGGTTCAAGCCCAGTTCTTTACAGGTGACGCTGATGGCGCGGATTTCTTCCGGGGTGTACACGCTGCCGACTTCAGTGGCCTGGGTCAGGGTCACGACGCGTGGTTTCGGGTAGTGGATGTCCTGGCGCTTGAGAGCAATTTCGCGAATCGATTCCGGCGTCAGCTTGCCGTTTTCGGTGCGGGCGATGAGCAGCTTGGAACCGTTGGAGAAAAACTCCGGTGCGCCGCATTCGTCGGTTTCGACGTGGGCGGTTTCCGAGCAGATCACGCTGTGGTAACTCTGGCACAGCGACGACAGGGCCAACGAGTTGGCCGCGGTGCCGTTGAAAGCGAAGAACACTTCGCAGTCGGTTTCGAACAGCTTACGGAATTGATCGGACGCGCGTGCGGTCCACTCATCGTCGCCGTAAGCGCGTTGGTGGCCGTGGTTGGCCTGTTCCATGGCAGCCCAGGCTTCAGGGCAAATACCGGAATAGTTGTCGCTGGCGAATTGTTGGCTCTTGTCGGTCATGGCCGGCTTCCGTGATCGAGGCGCTTGTGGCGCTTCGTTGGTCAATGATGATGTGCACTTTACCGAAGATCGTCCGGGGAGCACACGGGATGAGTCTGTCAGAAAAATACAAACACCTTGGGCAATTATGCACATGACGCAGAGGGACGGTGCACTGGATCTGCTCAAGTGGCTGGCGCTGTTGAGCATGGTGCTCGATCACCTGCGATATGTCGGTTATTCCCTCGATCTGCTGTATGTGCCGGGCAGACTGGCGTTCCCGTGGTTCTGTCTGGCGATGGCGGCGAACCTGGCGCGTGTCCGTACAGTGACGACCGACGGCCAGTGGCGCTACCTCGGTTGGTTGTTGCTGTTCAGTGCCCTGAGCGAAATTCCGTATCGGATGTACATTCCTGATCACGACACCTTGAATGTATTGCCTACGCTGGTCTTGGGGTTGTTGGTGGCGCGTGGCTGGCGGCACGGGATGCTGCAATCGCGACTGTTGGCGGCGCTTGCCTTGTTGCTGGCTGCACTGTTCCCGCAGCGACTGATGTTCGGTTTCTTCGGTGTGCTGTTGCCGCTGGCGATGTTGCTGGTAATCCAGCGGCCCTGGTATTTCAGCCTGCTGCCGGGGTTGGTGTGCCTGGCGGCCAATCAATGGCAAGTACTGTATTCCGCTGCCTGGTTCGGCAGCGGTGCGGCGATTTTGGGTATTGTCGTTTGTCTGATTGCGCCATTGTTGGGCTTGCTGCTATTGCGACATGCCCAAGGCATCCAGACACCGCCGATGCGCCGCTGGGCCTACGCGCTCTATCCCGGGCATTTCCTCGCGCTTCTGGCCTTGCGCCAACTCGTCGCCTGACACCCGTCCCCTGTGGCGAGGGAGCTTGCTCCCGCTGGGCTGCGCAGCAGACCCAAACCCGGCGCATGTGGTTCGTCAGTTAGATCGAATTTGTCGGTTTCACGACTGCTTCGCAGTCGAGCGGGAGCAAGCTCCCTCGCCACAGGGGTGTTCGCCCGTTCACCCATTTCGGCCCATGTCGTAAACGCACCTTTGCGTGGCGTCCATAGGCATTTGACCTGTCTGCGCCGGTCATACCATCGCTATCAAAGGGCACTGCCGAAATGCCAGTGCCTCACCGAGACGAAAGGCGCACCGCCGCCGCTGGGAGAGACGCGATGTTCAGCAAGCAAGACCAGATTCAGGGTTACGACGATGCACTGCTGGCGGCGATGAATGCCGAGGAGCAACGCCAGGAAGATCACATCGAGCTGATCGCGTCAGAGAACTACACCAGCAAGCGCGTGATGGAAGCGCAAGGCAGTGGCCTGACCAACAAATACGCCGAAGGCTATCCGGGCAAGCGCTACTACGGTGGCTGCGAGCACGTCGACAAGGTTGAAGCCCTGGCCATCGAACGCGCCAAGCAATTGTTCGGTGCCGATTACGCCAACGTGCAGCCGCACTCCGGCTCCTCGGCCAACAGCGCCGTTTACCTGGCCCTGCTGCAAGCCGGCGACACCATTCTGGGCATGAGCCTGGCCCACGGCGGTCACTTGACCCACGGCGCCAAAGTGTCGTCCTCGGGCAAGCTGTACAACGCTGTGCAGTACGGCATCGACACCAAAACCGGCTTGATTGACTACGATGAAGTCGAACGCCTGGCTGTTGAATGCAAGCCGAAGATGATCGTCGCCGGTTTCTCGGCTTACTCCAAGACCCTCGACTTCCCACGTTTCCGCCAGATCGCTGACAAGGTCGGTGCCCTGCTGTTCGTCGACATGGCTCACGTCGCCGGTCTGGTCGCTGCTGGCCTGTACCCGAACCCGCTGCCTTACGCCGACGTAGTGACCACCACCACCCACAAGACCCTGCGCGGTCCACGTGGTGGCCTGATCCTGGCCAAGGCCAACGAAGAAATCGAGAAGAAGCTCAACGCCGCGGTATTCCCTGGTGCCCAGGGCGGCCCGTTGATGCACGTCATCGCCGGTAAAGCAGTGTGCTTCAAGGAAGCACTGGAGCCTGGCTTCAAGGCCTACCAGCAACAAGTGATCGACAACGCCAAGGCAATGGCCGGCGTATTTATCAAACGCGGCTACGATGTAGTGTCCGGCGGTACCGATAACCACCTGTTCCTGGTCAGCCTGATCCGTCAGGGCCTCACCGGTAAAGAGGCGGACGCAGCACTCGGTCGCGCCCACATCACCGTGAACAAGAACGCTGTCCCGAACGATCCACAGTCGCCGTTCGTGACCTCCGGCCTGCGTATCGGCACCCCGGCGGTGACCACTCGCGGCTTCAAGGTCGCACAGTGCGTTGAGTTGTCCGGCTGGATCTGCGACATCCTCGACAACTTAGGCGACGCCGATGTAGAGGCCAATGTCGCCAAGCATGTGGCAGCCCTGTGCGCGGACTTCCCGGTTTATCGCTGAGCGCGGTTTTGGAGTAAATGACTATGCAACGCTATTCGGGCTTCGGCCTCTTCAAACACTCCCTCAGCCACCATGAAAACTGGCAGCGCATGTGGCGTACACCGACCCCGAAAAAGGTCTACGACGTAGTCATCGTCGGCGGTGGCGGGCATGGTCTGGCGACCGCCTACTACCTGGCCAAGGAGCACGGCATCACCAACGTGGCCGTGGTCGAGAAAGGCTGGCTGGGCGGCGGTAACACCGCGCGCAACACCACCATCGTGCGTTCCAACTACCTGTGGGACGAGTCGGCGCACCTGTACGAACACGCGATGAAATTGTGGGAAGGCCTGTCCCAGGACCTGAACTACAACGTGATGTTCTCCCAGCGTGGCGTCTACAACCTGTGCCACACCCTGCAGGACATTCGTGATTCCGAGCGTCGGGTCAGCGCCAACCGCCTCAACGGCGTGGACGGCGAACTGCTCGATGCCAAGCAAGTGGCAGACGAGATCCCGTACCTCGACTGCTCCAAGAACACCCGCTACCCGGTGATGGGCGCTACCGTCCAGCGTCGCGGCGGCGTGGCCCGTCACGATGCCGTGGCGTGGGGCTTTGCCCGTGCCGCCGACGCCTTGGGCGTGGACCTGATCCAGCAGACCGAAGTGATCGGTTTCCGTAAGGAAAACGGTGTGTGCATCGGTGTTGAAACCAACAAGGGCTTCATCGGCGCCAAGCGCGTCGGCGTGGTGACTGCCGGTAACTCCGGGCACATGGCCAAACTCGCCGGTTTCCGCCTGCCGATCGAATCGCACCCGCTGCAAGCGCTGGTGTCCGAGCCGATCAAGCCGATTATCGACAGCGTGATCATGTCCAACGCCGTACACGGTTACATCAGCCAGTCCGACAAGGGCGACCTGGTGATCGGCGCCGGTATCGACGGCTACAACGGCTATGGCCAGCGTGGTTCGTACCCGGTGATCGAGCACACCATCCAGGCCATCGTCGAGATGTTCCCGGTGCTGTCGCGCGTACGCATGAACCGTCAGTGGGGCGGCATCGTCGACACCACGCCGGATGCGTGCCCGATCATCTCGAAGACTCCGGTACCGAACATGTTCTTCAACTGCGGTTGGGGTACCGGTGGCTTCAAGGCTACACCTGGCTCGGGCAACGTGTTTGCCGCAAGCCTGGCCAAGGGTGAAATGCACCCATTGGCTGCACCTTTCTCCATCGACCGCTTCCACAGCGGTGCGTTGATCGACGAACACGGCGCTGCAGCAGTCGCCCACTAACAGGAGAAATCCCTATGTTGCATATCTTCTGTCCTCACTGTGGCGAACTGCGCTCCGAAGAGGAATTCCATGCATCCGGCCAGGCGCACATCCCGCGTCCACTGGATCCGAACAGCTGCACCGACGAGGAGTGGGGCGACTACATGTTCTTCCGCGATAACCCTCGCGGTCTGCACCACGAACTGTGGGATCACGTCGCCGGTTGCCGTCAGTACTTCAACGTGACCCGTGACACCGTGACCTACGAGATTCTCGAAACCTACAAGATCGGCACCAAGCCGCAGTTCACCGACAAGACCGACAGCCCGAAAGCGGCCGCCACGGCTCTGGGAGAGAAGGTATGAGCCAGATCAATCGCCTGTCCAACGGCGGACGCATCGACCGCAACAAAGTGCTGAGTTTCACCTTCAACGGCCAGGTCTACAAAGGTTTTGAAGGCGACTCGCTGGCCGCAGCCTTGCTGGCCAACGGTGTCGATATCGTCGGCCGCAGCTTCAAGTATTCGCGCCCACGCGGCATCTTCGCCGCCGGTGCCGAAGAGCCGAACGCCGTGCTGCAGATCGGTGCGACCGAAGCCACGCAGATCCCGAACGTACGCGCCACGCAACAAGCGCTGTATCAAGGCCTGGTCGCCACCAGCACCAACGGCTGGCCAAGCGTGAACAACGACATGATGGGGATTCTCGGCAAGGTCGGCGGCAAGCTGATGCCACCGGGCTTCTACTACAAAACCTTCATGTACCCGCAATCGTTCTGGATGACTTACGAGAAGTACATTCGTAAGGCAGCCGGTCTTGGCCGTTCGCCGACCGAGAACGATCCGGACACCTACGACTACATGAACCAGCACTGCGACGTGCTGATCGTCGGCGCTGGCCCTGCGGGTCTGGCGGCTGCACTGGCGGCTGCCCGCAGCGGCGCCCGTGTGATCCTGGCCGATGAGCAGGAAGAGTTTGGTGGTAGCCTGCTCGACTCCCGCGAAAGCCTCGATGGCAAACCAGCTACCGAGTGGGTTGCCAGCGTCATCGCCGAGCTGAAAAACACCCCTGACGTGCTGCTGTTGCCGCGCGCCACGGTCAACGGTTACCACGACCATAACTTCCTGACCATTCACGAGCGCCTCACCGATCACCTCGGCGACCGCGCTCCGATCGGCCAGGTGCGTCAGCGCATCCACCGGGTTCGCGCCAAGCGCGTGGTGCTGGCGACAGGTAGCCACGAGCGTCCACTGGTTTACGGCAACAACGACGTGCCGGGCAACATGCTCGCCGGCGCTGTGTCGACTTATGTACGTCGCTATGGCGTGGCACCGGGCAAGAAACTGGTGCTGTCGACCAACAACGACCACGCCTACCGCGTTGCCCTGGACTGGCTCGACGCCAGCCTGCAAGTGGTGGCCATCGCCGACGCCCGCAGCAACCCTCGCGGTGCGCTGGTGGAAGAAGCGCGCGCCAAAGGCATTCGCATCCTGACCGGCAGCGCCGTGATCGAGGCCCGTGGCAGCAAGCACGTGACCGCCGCTCGCGTTGCAGCGATTGATGTAAAAGCACACACCGTGACCAGCCCGGGCGAATGGCTCGATTGCGACCTGGTCGCCAGTTCCGGCGGTTACAGCCCAGTGGTTCACCTGGCTTCGCACCTGGGTGGCAAGCCGATCTGGCGTGAAGACATCCTCGGTTTCGTACCGGGCGAAGCACCGCAGAAACGCGTGTGCGTCGGTGGCATCAACGGCGTCTACAGCCTCGGCGATTCGTTGGCCGATGGTTTTGAAGGCGGTGCTCGCGCTGCCAGCGAAGCTGGTTTCGGCAAGGTCGAAGGCGTACTGCCCAAAGCCCTGAGCCGACTCGAAGAGCCGACGCTGGCGCTGTTCCAGGTGCCTCACGAAAAAGCCACTGCCCGTGCGCCGAAGCAATTCGTCGACCTGCAGAACGACGTCACCGCAGCCGCCATCGAACTGGCGACCCGCGAAGGTTTCGAATCGGTCGAGCACGTCAAGCGCTACACCGCACTGGGCTTTGGCACCGATCAGGGCAAGCTCGGCAACGTCAACGGCTTGGCCATCGCCGCCCGTTCGCTGAACGTGACCATCCCGCAGATGGGCACCACCATGTTCCGCCCGAACTACACGCCGGTGACTTTCGGCGCCGTGGCCGGTCGTCACTGTGGGCACATCTTCGAGCCGGTTCGCTTCACCGCGCTGCATCACTGGCACGTGAAGAACGGCGCCGAGTTCGAAGACGTCGGTCAGTGGAAACGTCCTTGGTACTTCCCGAAAAACGGTGAAGACCTGCATGCCGCGGTCAAGCGCGAATGCAAAGCCGTGCGCGACAGCGTCGGCCTGCTGGACGCTTCGACCCTGGGCAAGATCGACATCCAGGGCCCGGACTCCCGCGAGTTCCTCAACCGTATCTACACCAACGCCTGGACCAAGCTCGACGTGGGCAAGGCGCGCTACGGCCTGATGTGTAAAGAAGACGGCATGGTGTTCGACGACGGCGTGACTGCATGCCTGGCCGACAACCATTTCGTGATGACCACCACCACCGGCGGCGCTGCGCGCGTGCTGCAATGGCTGGAAATCTACCACCAGACCGAATGGCCAGACCTGAAGGTGTACTTCACTTCCGTGACGGATCACTGGGCAACCATGACCCTGTCCGGGCCGAACAGCCGCAAGCTGCTCAGCGAAGTCACCGACGCCGACCTGAGCAACGAAGCCTTCCCGTTCATGACCTGGAAAGAAGCCCTGGTCGGTGGCGTGCCGGCGCGGATTTTCCGGATTTCGTTTACCGGTGAGCTGTCGTACGAAGTCAACGTGCAGGCCGACTATGCGATGGGCGTGCTGGAAAAAATTGTCGATGCTGGCAAGAAGTACAACCTGACGCCATATGGCACTGAAACCATGCACGTACTGCGGGCCGAGAAGGGCTTCATCATCGTCGGTCAGGACACTGACAGTTCGATGACCCCGGACGACCTGAACATGGGCTGGTGTGTCGGTCGCACCAAACCGTTCTCGTGGATCGGCTGGCGTGGCATGAACCGTGAAGACTGCGTGCGTGATCAGCGCAAACAGCTGGTTGGCCTGAAGCCGATCGATCCGACCAAATGGTTGCCGGAAGGTGCTCAACTGGTGTTCAACACCAAGCAAGCCATCCCGATGACCATGGTGGGCCACGTGACTTCCAGTTACCTGCACAACTCCCTGGGCTATTCGTTTGCCATGGGCGTGGTGAAAGGCGGCTTGAAGCGCATGGGTGAGCGGGTGTTCGCACCGCTGGCCGACGGCAGCGTGATCGAGGCGGAAATCGTTTCTTCGGTGTTCTTCGATCCGAAAGGCGATCGCCAGAACGTGTAATCGATCACCCCCCGCGCCAGGCGCGGGGGGCGACAAAGAATTCAGGACAGGTGCTTTATGACCGCAGCCAATGTTTACCAACAACGCCCAACCACTGGGGCCAAGGCCGAGTCGTCGCTGCATCACGCCGACCTCGCCAGCCTGGTGGGCAAGGGTCGCAAAAACGCCGGCGTGATCGTGCGTGAGAAAAAACTCCTCGGTCACCTGACCATCCGTGGCGATGGCCACGACGCCGCGTTCGCTGCTGGTGTGCACAAGGCCCTTGGCATCGAATTGCCAGGTGCGCTGACCGTGATCATCAAAGGCGAAACCAGCCTGCAATGGATGGGGCCGGATGAATGGCTGCTGATCGTGCCGACCGGTGAAGAATTCGCCGCCGAGAAAAAACTCCGTGAAGCGCTGGGCGACCTGCACATTCAGATCGTCAACGTCAGCGGTGGCCAGCAGATCCTCGAACTCAGCGGCCCGAACGTACGTCAAGTGCTGATGAAATCCACCAGCTACGACGTGCACCCCAACAACTTCCCGGTGGGCAAGGCTGTTGGCACGGTGTTCGCCAAATCGCAACTGATGATCCGCCATACCGCAGAAGACACCTGGGAACTGCTGATTCGCCGCAGCTTCTCGGATTACTGGTGGTTGTGGTTGCAGGATGCGGCGGCTGAGTACGGGCTTAGCGTCCAGGCGTAATTAGGTTTGTGACTGCTTTTGTGGCGAGGGAGCTTGCTCCCGCTCGGCTGCGCAGCAGTCGTAAACCCTGCCTCCGCGTTCCTTCTGCAGGAATGCGGATGTTGATTTTGGGGTCGCTTCGCAACCCAGCGGGAGCAAGCTCCCTCGCCACAGAGTTCTCTCTGATCACAGATGTTGCAGCAGGAGTCACCGCACTATGAGCCGCGCCCCAGACACATGGATTCTGACCGCCGACTGCCCAAGCGTCCTCGGCACCGTGGATGCGGTGACCCGCTTTCTGTTCGAGCAGGGCTGCTACGTCACCGAGCACCACTCCTTTGATGACCGGCTCTCAGGCCGTTTCTTCATCCGAGTGGAGTTTCGGCAACCCGACGCTTTCGACGAACAAGCCTTCCGCGCAGGCCTGGCGGAGCGTGGTGCCGCCTTCGGGATGGTCTTCGAGCTGACCCCGCCGAACTACCGGCCAAAAGTGGTGATCATGGTCTCCAAGGCCGATCACTGCCTCAACGACTTGCTCTACCGCCAGCGCATCGGCCAGTTGTCGATGGACGTGGTCGCGGTGGTCTCCAACCACCCGGACCTCAAGCCGTTGGCCGACTGGCACCAGATTCCGTACTACCACTTTCCGCTGGACCCCAACGACAAACCATCGCAAGAGCGCCAGGTCTGGCAGGTGATCGAAGAGGCCGGCGCCGAGCTGGTGATCCTTGCCCGCTACATGCAGGTTCTGTCGCCAGAGCTGTGCCGCAAACTCGACGGCAAGGCGATCAACATTCACCACTCCCTGCTGCCGGGCTTCAAGGGCGCCAAGCCGTATCACCAGGCCTACAACAAAGGCGTGAAACTGGTCGGCGCCACGGCGCATTACATCAACAACGATCTGGATGAAGGTCCGATCATCGCCCAGGGCGTGGAAGCCGTGGATCACAGCCACTATCCCGAAGACTTGATCGCCAAGGGGCGGGATATCGAAGGGCTGACGTTGGCGCGGGCCGTGGGTTATCACATTGAAAGACGCGTGTTCCTTAACGCTAACAGGACAGTTGTTCTCTAGCGTTTTTACTGCCTGAAAAGATCGCCTGCCTCTGTAGACGCTGCCGAAGGTTCGGGCCGCGTTCGGACGATCTTTTGATTTATCGAGCAATCAACGCGCCGCCGCTTCCTGGCGACGCGACCGCTACATAAAAACAACAGCGAGGTGAAAGCATGTCTGGTAATCGTGGTGTGGTGTATCTCGGCGCAGGCAAGGTCGAAGTACAGAAAATCGACTATCCCAAAATGCAGGACCCGCGCGGCAGGAAGATCGAGCACGGTGTCATCCTGCGCGTAGTTTCCACCAACATCTGTGGTTCCGATCAGCACATGGTGCGCGGTCGTACCACCGCTCAGACCGGTCTGGTGCTGGGCCACGAGATCACGGGTGAAGTGATCGAGAAGGGTAGCGGTGTCGAGAACCTGCAGATCGGCGACTTGGTGTCGGTACCTTTCAACGTTGCCTGTGGCCGTTGCCGTTCGTGCAAAGAGCAACATACTGGCGTCTGCCTGAGCGTTAACCCGGCGCGTCCGGGCGGTGCCTATGGTTATGTCGACATGGGTGACTGGACCGGTGGCCAGGCTGAATACGCGTTCGTGCCGTATGCCGACTTCAACCTGCTGAAACTTCCAGATCGCGACCGGGCCATGGAAAAAATCCGTGACCTGACCTGTCTCTCCGACATCCTGCCGACCGGTTACCACGGCGCAGTGACTGCCGGCGTTGGCCCTGGCAGCACCGTGTACGTCGCCGGCGCCGGCCCGGTTGGCCTGGCAGCTGCCGCTTCCGCTCGCCTGCTGGGTGCTGCGGTGGTGATCATCGGTGACGTCAACCCGATCCGCCTGGCCCATGCCAAGGCTCAGGGCTTCGAAATCGCTGACCTGTCGACAGACACCCCGCTGCACGAACAAATCGCTGCACTGTTGGGCGAACCGGAAGTGGACTGCGCCGTCGATGCCGTAGGCTTCGAAGCTCGCGGTCACGGCCATGCCGGCGTGAAGCACGAGGCTCCGGCCACCGTACTCAACTCGCTGATGGGCGTGGTTCGCGTCGCTGGCAAAATCGGTATTCCTGGCCTGTACGTCACCGAAGATCCGGGTGCAGTGGACGCTGCCGCGAAAATGGGCAGCCTGAGCATCCGCTTCGGCCTGGGCTGGGCCAAATCCCACAGCTTCCACACCGGCCAGACGCCAGTGATGAAGTACAACCGCCAGCTGATGCAGGCGATCATGTGGGACCGCATCAAGATTGCCGACATCGTCGGTGTGGAAGTCATCAGCCTGGATGATGCGCCACGGGGTTACGGCGAGTTCGATGCCGGCGTGCCGAAGAAGTTTGTGATCGATCCGCACAAGTTGTTTAGTGCGGCATAAGTAAAAAAACGGGCGGCCCTTGGGTCGCCCGTTTTTTATATGAATCAAAGGTACTCAGTAAAAGGTACCCGGCATTAGCTTGCCTTGAGCTTCAGATAAGGAACCGCTGTCTCGCCATTCTCTACTAACGTTTTGCCGCCGTAGCTGCAGATGGAGCCATCAAAGCTTTCGGCTTTCAGTTCGTATTTTTTGGCCAGATAATCATCGTTGGTAGCCATTGTGACGCCAGTCCATGTTTTGCCATTGGCGGTCGCGGTGTATTTGTAACCTTCATTGAAAGGGGCGGGAATATTCTTGTCGTCACTTGTATAAGGCGATGATTTGATATCACCCACTTTAGGGCAGGTGCTGACGTCTGCTGCATAAACATTGCCCATCAGCGCCATCATTGCAAACACACCCACCGCAATTTTGCTTTGCATTATTTAGTACTCCATTACGTAATTGGAGTGCCAATGCTGGTGGGCTTTCCTTTTTGTGCCTACTGTCAGATTTGATAGTTTTTTATGCTGTTTTCGAATCGTTAGTAGCTTAATTATTCGAATATGAAATAAGCGAACTAGACAAGGAACATGCCTCCGGATACCCGGTCCAATCGGCAGTTTTGCCGCTCCCGTTACCGGGCGGTTTTTCATGGCACAAGAGGATGTCTGGATGAACGTTTCACGCGGTTTTGCACTGGCATCGCTCATGGTTGTCGCTTCGTTGACGACGCTGGCCGCCAGCCCGGCCTTTGCACAGTTAAGCCTCAGCGATGCGGTCAAGGCGGTGTCATCGATGCAGGACGACGAGGATGTCGAGGGTGTCGAGGCCGATGATGTCGATGGCATCGTGGCGGCGGCGCCCAAGGCGGCCGGTTTGCTCAATACCCTGGGCTCGCAGCTCGACATCACCCCGGAACAGGCCATCGGTGGCGCCGGTGCGATGTTGGGGCTGGCGCGGAATCAGCTCAGCGGCCAGGACTTCTCCGAACTGAGCAAAACCGTGCCGGGCCTCGCTCAGATCGCCGGCAACAGCGCGATCAGTGGGCTGACTGGCTTGGGTGGGCTACTTGGTGCGGGTTCAGACAAGAATGCGTTGCTCGATGGCTTACTGGGTAACGTCAAGGACACCAAGGACCTGAACAACGCCTTCAGCGCCCTGGGCATGGACACCGGGATGGTCGGCGTGTTTGCCCCGGTGATCCTGCAATACCTCGGTCAGCAAGGCGTTGCCGGTTCGTTGCTGCAAAACCTCGGCGGGATCTGGGGCACAGGCGCCGGTAGCTGAGTCAGCCCTCGGCGCGTAGTGCCTGGATGCGCCGGTCCTTCTCGATCCAGAGCTGGTTGACCCAGTTCTGGATTGTTTCGCGAAACACCGGATCGTTTTCGTAATCGCCTTGCCACAGTGCCGGGTCCAGTTCGCGGGTGTGGATGTCGATGATCACCTTGGGCACGTTGCCACTGAGCAAATCCCAGAACCCCGGGATCTTCTGCTGCGGATACACCACCGTCACATCGAGAATGGCGTCCAGCTGTTCGCCCATCGCCGCCAGCACAAACGCCACGCCGCCTGCCTTTGGCTTGAGCAGGTGGGTGAACGGTGACTGTTGTTGGGCGCTTTTCGCTGCGGTGTAGCGGGTGCCTTCCAGATAATTGACCACCGTCACTGGCTGGCGCTTGTACAACTCGCAGGCTTGTTTGGTGATCTCCAGGTCCTTGCCGGCCAGCTCCGGGTGCCTCTTCAGGAACGCCTTGCTGTAGCGCTTCATGAACGGATAGTCCAACGCCCACCAGGCCAGGCCCAGGAATGGCACCCAGATCAATTCTTTCTTGAGGAAGAACTTGAAGAACGGCGTGCGCCGGTTCAGTGCCTGGATCAGCGCCGGGATATCGACCCAGGACTGATGGTTACCGATCACCAGATACGAGGTGTCGCCGCGCAGCTCATCGCCGCCGCGAATATCCCATTGGGTGGGAATGCACAGGCGGAAGATCAGCTTGTCGATCTCGGCCCAGGTCTCGGCAATCCACATCACCGCCCACGAGGCGTAATCGCGAAAGCGCCCGGGCAGGAGCAGTTTGAGCAGCGCGAACACCATCAAAGGCCCGAACAGGACCAGCGTGTTAAGCAATAGCAGCAGGGTAACGAAACAGCCGGTGAGCAGGCGGCGCATAGATAACTCTTGAAAGCGTGTGGGCGCGCCATGATAAGCAGCTTCGGGTGACAGGCCAAATCACCGATAACGAATGTTTCACCTTTGCGGCGATATGCTCTCGACGTATCGACAATTGCCTTTGTGGCGAGGGAGCTTGCTCCCGCTGGGCTGCGTAGCGGCCCCAAAACCAGGCACCGCGATTTTCAGGTGTACCGCAGGCAACGGTTTTACGAGTGCTGCGCACCCGAACGGGAGCAAGCTCCCTCGCCACAAAAGTGGGAAGTGGTCCAACTATCGTTGTTTTTTGCGGTCTAGAATTCGGCCATGCGTCCACATCCTCAAGGAAGCCCCTTACGTGAAATCTCTCCTTGCACTGCTTGCCCTCGTGACCTTGCCGGTTCTGGCCGCTGAGCCGACCCTTTACGGGCGTTACGAATACATCGCGCTGCCGGAAATCGGCGGTGAAGTCCTCAAGGCCAAAATGGACACCGGTGCCCTGACCGCATCGCTGTCGGCCAAAGACATCGAAACCTTCACCCGCGACGGCGACGAGTGGGTGCGCTTTCGCCTCGCCACCAAAGGCGCGAGCAACAAGGTCTATGAACACAAGGTCGCGCGTATCAGCAAGATCAAGAACCGTGCCGATGAAGAAGATGAAGACAAGGCCGTGAGCGAAGTGACCAAGCGCCCAGTGGTCGATCTGGAACTGTGCCTGGGCAACGTCAAGCGCACCGTCGAGGTCAACCTCACCGACCGCAGCAGCTTCAATTACCCGTTGCTGATCGGCGCCAAAGCCCTGCGCGAGTTTGGCGCGGCAGTGAACCCGGCGCGTCGCTTTACAGCCGACAAACCCGACTGCTGATTGACGGCGAATCAGCCTTGGGGCACCGTTCGTCCACTTAACCAGCGGGCTCGGACGCCATGCCTCATATCCTGATTGTCGAAGACGAAGCGGCGATTGCCGACACCCTGATTTTCGCCTTGCAGGGCGAGGGCTTTACCACCACCTGGTTGAGCCTTGGCGCGGCGGCGCTCGAACATCAGCGCGCCACGCCGGCCGACCTGATCATTCTCGATATCGGCCTGCCGGATATCAGCGGCTTCGAGACCTGCAAGCAATTGCGGCGTTTCAGCGAAGTGCCGGTGATGTTCCTCAGTGCACGTGACGCCGAGATCGACCGCGTGGTGGGCCTGGAAATCGGCGCCGACGACTACGTGGTCAAGCCGTTCAGCCCTCGGGAAGTGGCGGCGCGGGTCCGGGCGATTCTCAAGCGCATGGCGCCACGACCGGTGGCGGAGATGTCGGAGGTGGCTTCAGCGCTGTTTCGCATCGACGGCGAACGGGTGCAGATCAGCTATCGCAACCAGCCGCTGAGCCTGACTCGCCATGAGTTTCGTTTGCTGCAATGCCTGCTGGAACAACCTGAGCGAGTCTTCAGTCGCGAGCAATTGCTCGATGCGCTGGGTGTGTCCGCCGATGCCGGTTACGAGCGCAGCATCGACAGCCATATCAAGAGCGTGCGCGCCAAGTTGCGCCTGGTGAAGGCCGACGCCGAGCCGATCCAGACTCATCGCGGCCTCGGCTACAGCTACAGCCCGGGGCACAGCTGATGTCACTGGGGATCCGGATTTTTCTGGTCTACGTGCTGTTCATCGGCCTGACCGGCTACTTCGTGCTCAACACCGTGATGGAAGAAGTCCGCCCCGGTGTGCGCCAGTCCACTGAAGAAACCCTGGTGGACACCGCCAACCTGATGGCCGAGATCCTGCGCGACGACTTCAAGGCCGGCACCCTCAGCCAGAACCGCTGGCCCGAGTTGCTCAAGGCTTATGGCGAGCGGCAACCGAAGGCGAAAATCTGGGGCCTGTCGAAGAATCAGGTCAATCACCGCATTTACGTCACCGATGCCAAGGGCATTGTGGTGCTGGATTCCAGCGGGATTGCGGTGGGCCAGGACTACTCGCGCTGGAACGACGTCTACCTGACTCTGCGTGGCGAGTACGGCGCGCGTTCGACGCGCAGCAACCCCGATGACTCGAACTCGTCGGTGATGCACGTCGGGGCACCGATTCGCGACAACGGCCAGATCATCGGCGTGGTGACCGTGGCCAAACCCAACAGCTCACTGCAGCCTTACGTCGATCGCACCGAACGGCGATTGCTGACGTATGGCGCCGGATTGATTGGCCTCGGTTTGTTGTTCGGTGCGCTGTTGTCCTGGTGGCTGAGCGCGGCACTGCGGCGGTTGACGGCTTATGCCCAGGCCGTCAGCGAAGGTCGACGGGTCGAGGTGCCGCATTACCGCGGCGGCGAGCTGGAGCAACTGGCCACGGCGCTGGAGCACATGCGTACCCAACTCGAGGGCAAAGCCTACGTCGAGCGTTATGTGCACACCCTGACCCATGAATTGAAAAGCCCGCTGGCGGCGATTCGCGGCGCGGCGGAGCTGCTGCAAGGCGAAATGCCGCCGGCCCAGCAGCAGCGCTTCGTCAGTAACATCGACAGCGAAAGTGCGCGCATGCAGCAGTTGATCGAGCGACTGCTGAATCTGGCGCAGGTTGAACAACGCCAAGGATTGGAGGAGCGGGTGGCGGTGCCATTGGCGGGCCTGGTGGAAGAACTGTTGAACGCGCAGGCTGCGCGAATCGAAGGCAAGCAATTGCGTGTGGAACGGCAAATTGCAGCGGATCTGAATCTGCTTGGCGAGCCGTTCCTATTGCGCCAGGCGCTGGGCAATCTGCTGGAGAATGCCTTGGACTTCACCCAGGCGTATGGCGTGCTGCGATTGTGTGCCGAACGAGTCGGTGAGCAGATCGAGTTCAGGCTGTTCAACCAGGCCGAAGCGATTCCCGACTATGCGTTGCCACGCTTGAGCGAGCGCTTCTACTCACTGCCGCGTCCGGACAGTGGACGCAAGAGCACCGGTTTGGGGCTCAATTTCGTTGAGGAAGTGGTCAAGTTGCATGGTGGTGTGATGAGTATCGGCAACGTCGACGGCGGTGTTCAAGTGCGTTTGCGGTTGCCTTCAGGCCGCTGAAGATCGCAGCCTTCGTCAGCTCCTACGCCGAGCGTAAACTCCACACACTCTCCACATTCGCCCCACAAATCTCCCACATACCCGATCCAGACTCTCTCCATCCAAACAGGGAGAGTCCCATGAACCGAAGCCTGACCCTAAAACTCGGGGCAATTGCCCTGCTGATTCTGTTGCTGCTGATCCCGTTGCTGATGATCAACGGCGTGATCCAGGAGCGCCAGCAACTGCGTGACGGTGTGCTCGAAGACATCGCCCGCAGTTCCAGTTACAGCCAGCAATTGAGCGGCCCGCTGATGGTGGTGCCTTATCGCAAGACGGTGCGTACCTGGAAAACCAACGAAAAAACCAACCAGCGTTATCAGGATGTCGGCGAGGAGCGTGGGCGTTTGTATTTCCTGCCGGAGCGTTTCGAACTCGACGGCCAGGTCCAGACCGAGCTGCGCGCCCGGGGTATCTACGAGGCGCGACTGTTCCATGCCGATAACCGCATCAGCGGGCATTTTTCGGTTCCGGCACAACTGGGCATCAAGGAGGACTTCGCCGATTACCGCTTCGATCAGCCGTTCCTGGCCGTTGGCATCAGCGACATCCGCGGCATCGAGAATGCGCTGAAACTCGAACTCAATGGCCAGAAGCTGGATTTTGTACCGGGTAGCCAGGTGGGCTGGTTGGGCGAGGGTGTGCATGTGACGTTGCCGGCGCTGGAAACCCAACAGGCTACGGAGCTGGCCTTCGGTTTTGACTTGCGTCTGCAAGGCACCGGCCAGTTGCAGGTTCTGCCGGTGGGCAAGACCAGCAAGGTGTCACTGGCCGCCAATTGGCCTCATCCCAGCTTCATCGGCAATTACCTGCCGGCCCAGCGGGAAATCACCGATCAGGGCTTTACGGCCAATTGGCAGACCTCGTTTTTCTCCACCAACCTGCAAGAGGCGTTGAACAGTTGCGTGTCCGGTGGTCAGTGCGAGGCGTTCAGCGGTCGCAGTTTCGGCGTGAGTTTCATCGACCCGGTGGACCAGTACCTGAAAAGCGATCGGGCAATCAAATACGCATTGCTGTTCATCGTCCTGACCTTCGCCGGTTTCTTCCTCTTCGAAGTGCTGAAAAGCCTGGCGGTGCACCCGGTGCAGTACGCCTTGGTGGGTGTGGCGCTGGCGTTCTTCTACCTGTTGTTGCTGTCGCTGTCCGAACACATCGGCTTTGCCCTGGCGTATCTGCTGTCGGCGAGTAGCTGTGTGGCGTTGATCGGTTTTTATGTCTGCCATGTGCTGCGCAGCGTGCGTCACGGTTTGAGCTTTTCGGCGGGGTTGGCGGCGTTATACGGGCTGCTTTACGGCTTGTTGAGCGCCGAGGATTACGCGCTGTTGATGGGCTCGCTGCTGTTGTTCGGGCTACTGGGTGTGTTCATGGTGCTGACCCGCAAGCTGGACTGGTACGGGATCGGGCAGAAAACCGCGAAGCCCTTGGACTTTGATATAGGTGCCGTGGAATGAGCCGGTGGTTGGGGTTGCGCGAGGATCAGCGTGTGGGTGAGGTGTTGGCGACGCGGATTGCCAGGTTGTTTGCACAGAGATCAAAAGATCGCAGCCTGCGGCAGCTCCCACAGGAGCACGCGTTCGGCGTAGGAGCTGCCGAAGGCTGCGATCTTCTGAGGCCGGCATGGCCGACCAAAGATCAAACCTTAGGCATCGTCGCGATCATCGAAGGCCGCTGACTCACTTCGAAATACCACTCGGCCAACTTTGGATTTTCCTTGCGCCATTCCAGATCCGGATGGCGCAAATCCAGATAACCCAAGGCACAGGCCACACTGATCGCTGCCACATCGAAATGGCTGGTCAGCTCGGCAATCGCATCGGCCTCCAACAGCGCCAGGGCGCGACGAATCTTGTCGCGTTGACCGTCGAGCCATGCGTCCCAATGTTTCTCCGGTGAGCGCAGGGCCACTTCATAGCGAACCATCACTGCGGCATCCATGATCCCGTCTGCCAGAGAGGCCAGGGTCAAGCGCCGCCAGCGCGCCGAGCCTTCACGAGGAATCAGCGGATTGCCGACGTGCTGGTGATCGAGGTAATCGAGGATCACCCGGCTGTCGTACAACACATTGCCGTCGGCCAGGCGCAGCGCAGGAATCTTGCCCAACGGGTTGTCTTCGTTGAGAGCCGGATCCGGGCTGACCGGCGTGAGCTGGCTGGCTTGCAGCGCCACGCGGTTGGTTTGACCGGTCTCGTGCAGCAGCACCATGACTTTGCGAACAAAGGGCGAGGCAGGGTTGTGGAACAAGGTCATGCTGGGGGTGGACATGTCGGCATCTCGATCATGGGCAGTGTCGGGAGCATAGCGCTTTGGTGTTTGAGTGTGTGCGAGCTTGTGGCGAGGGGGCTTGCCCCCGTTCGGCTGCGCAGCAGTCGTAAAACCGCCGAATGCGGTCTATATGGCGAAATGCAGGGGGCCGCTTCACGACCCAACGGGGCGGTGCGGCGGTCCGACAAGCCCCCTCGCCACAGGTCAGAACGAAGGCGCTTGCCGCCGCCGCTTCCACTGACTCAGCCGCTGCTGCAGGTTCAACGGGCTATGAATCTGTTGCTGCCGCGCCCGGCTGAACAAAATCAGCATCAGCTCCGCCGTCGCCAAGGCATCGGCGCTGGCGTTATGCCGCTCGAAGACCTCCAGCTTGAACCAGTCGATCCACTCGTCCAGCCCCGCCTCGCGAAAGTGCGCCTGGGGACAAAGCAGCGGGGCGATGTCCGCCACGTCCAGAAACGGATGCTGCAACTTGTAACCCAGATGCTCTTTCAGTGCACGCCCGAGCATGTGCTGGTCGAACGGCGCATGAAAGGCCAACACCGGACTGTCGCCGACAAACTCCATGAACTCGAGCAAGGCTTGCGCCGGGTCGCTGCCCGCGGCAATGGCGCTCGGGCCCAGCCCATGAATCAACACGCTGGGGCCGAGTTTGAGTTCGGTGCATTGCAGCGTGCGCTCGAACTGCTGGCTGAAGTCGATCGCCCCATCCTCGATCACCACGGCTCCGATGGACAGCAGCCGATCCTTGTTCAGATTCAGTCCAGTGGTTTCCAGGTCGAGCACCACCCAGCGTTGCTCGCGCAGGCTGCAGTCACTCAGCTCGGCCACGGTCGGCAAGCGCTCCAGACGTTGTTGCAGTTCACCGGACAAAACGGGACTGGCCGGGCGCAGCCATGAAAACAGGCTCATAACTGATACCGCAGGGTCAGGCTGCTTTGCAGGCGTTGGGCCTGGCGCAGGGATTCACGCAGGATGCGTCGGTCCAGATGATTGAGGCTGTCGGGATCGACTCGGTTGGAGTAGGGCAAGTTCTCCCGGGTCTGTAGCTGATGTTGCTGCATGCGGGTTTGCTGGATGAAGTGGTACGCCTCTTCATAGGCCGCGCCGTCCAGCTGATCGATGACCTCTTTTTCCACCAATTGGCGAAAGCGCTCCAAGGTGTTGTTGGCATCGATGCCGTGGGCCAGGGCCAGCACTCGCGCGCCGTCGACGAATGGAGTCAGGCCCTGGAGTTTCAGGTCGAGGGTGGCTTTCTCGCCATTCTTGCGCGCCAGGACGAATTCTCGGAAACGCCCTACGGGCGGACGGTTGCGCAGGGCGTTCTCGGCCATCATGCGCTGGAACAACCGGTTGTCGCCGACCTGATCGAGAATGCCCCGGCGCAGTTGCTCACAGCCTCGCTCATCCCCCCAGACCACGCGCAGATCGAAATAGATACTCGACCCCAGCAGGTTTTCCGGTGTCGCCTCGCGGATAAACGCTGCAAAGCGTCGTGCCCACTCGATCCGGGACAAACACAGCTCGGGGTTGCCGGCCATGATGTTGCCTTTGCACAAGGTAAAGCCGCACAGTGCGAGGCTCTGATTGACCTGCTGGGCGATGGGCAGCAACTTGCCGCGAATCTCGGCGGCGTGGGCCGCATCGCGAGCTTCGAACAGAATGCCGTTGTCCTGATCGGTGTGCAGCGTCTGCTCGCGGCGGCCTTCGCTGCCGAAGCAAAGCCAACTGAACGGCACGCCGGGGTCACCTTTCTCCGCCAAGGCCAGTTCGATCACCCGGCACACGGTATGGTCGTTGAGCAGGGTGATGATATGGGTGATCTGCGTCGAGGACGCGCCGTGGGCCAGCATCCGCTCGACCAATTGGCCAATCTCGCCGCGGATCGCCACCAGGTTCTCTACCCGTTGGGCACTGCGAATGGTCCGCGCCAGGTGCACCAGATCGACCCTTTGCAGGGAAAACAGGTCGCGCTCCGAAACTACGCCGCACAGGCGCTGGTCCTTGACCAGGCAGACGTGGGCGATGTGTCGCTCGGTCATGGCGATCGCTGCGTCGAAGGCACTGTGGTCCGGCGTCAGGTAAAACGGTGCCGGGGTCATGTGCCGCTCGATGGATTCATTGAAATCACTGGTGCCGTTGGCCACCACATGCCGCAAGTCGCGCAGAGTGAAAATGCCCAGCGGCGCCTTTTGCTCATCGACCACCACAATGCTGCCGACTTGCTGATCGTGCATCAGCGTCACCGCTTCACGCAGGGGTGTGATCGGGCTGCAGGTAACCGGGTGACGCATGGCCAATTCGCCCAGCCGGGTATTGAGCGAATACTGGGTGCCGAGGGTTTCCACGGCTTTTTGCTGGACTTGCTGATTGACCTGGTCCAGCAAGCTGCTGACACCACGTAGGGCAAAGTCACGGAACGGATTGGACAGTGCGAACAGTTTGATGAACGCGAGCTTATTCAGCTGTAGGCAAAAGGTATCTTCGGCCGCCAGATGTTCGGTGCGGGTTGCACGTTCGCCCAGCAGCGCGGCAAGGGGAAAGCACTCGCCGGTGGTGATTTCGAAAGTGGTTTCGGTGCCGCCCTTGGCCGTGTGCGGGCGCTCCCCCACGACCCGGCCCTGTTTGACGATGTAGAAATGCTCGATCGGGCCATCGGCGGGTTTGATGATGCTCTCGCCGGGGGCATAAAAACGCAGCTGGCATTGCTCCACCAGATAGGCCAGGTGAGCGTTTTCCATCTGATTGAAGGGGGGGAAGCGCTGCAGGAATTGCAAAGTGCCCTGGATGTTCTGCAACACCGCGGTTTTCCCTGCCTGGGTGAAGGCGTCCGCTTTACTCATAACCATTACCGCAGTCTTTTTCTGATTGTTGTGTCGGATCGTTGTTTCAGATCGTTCCAGGCATGGTCGACCCCTGCGGGCAGGGTGCCCATTGGACGTAAGTCTAGGTAGGCAGTGCAGCGGCCGGAATATGGGAAATGTCTGACACAACGGTGGGAAAAACCTCCTACATTGTCTATTGGAAAAGTTTCCGACGAAGTGCACATTGAAGTCTGCTGAGCGATGTCTGACGCCCTGTGTCAGGGATCGCATCGAAAACGTTGAGAACGCCATGTCCGACCACGATATTTTGAGTGATGCCGAGCGCGAAGCGCTCAGCGCCGTCATGCTGGAACCAGACTTGCCGCCGCAGCGGGTGCTGATCGTCGATGACGATAAGGATGCCCGCGAATTGCTGTCGGAAATTCTGGGGCTCGATGGCATTCACTGCATGACGGCGGCCAGTGGCGAAACGGCGCTCAAAATGCTGGAAGAGAAGCCATCGATCGGTCTGGTGATTACCGATCTGCGGATGGGGCATGTCGATGGCCTGGAACTGATCCGCCAGGTGCGGGAATCGGCACGTGCGGCGATGCCGATCATCATCGTTTCCGGCGATGCCGATGTGAAGGATGCGATCGAAGCGATGCACTTGCACGTCGTGGACTTTCTGCTCAAGCCCATTGATAGCGAAAAATTGCTTGAACTGGTCAAGCATGAGCTGGGGATGGATGTGTAGCGCGGACTTCCAGGTTGGCAGCTTTGGTGGCGAGGGAGCTTGCTCCCGCTGGGTTGCGAAGCAGCCCCAAAAACTGCGATCCCAATGTCCCTGATACACCGCATACACCGGATTTACGACTGCTGCGCAGTCGAGCGGGAGCAAGCTCCCTCGCCACAGGGGACCGCAGCGTGTCTAGTCCTGAAACAGGTGTGAACCTATTTCAGGACTAGACAGCGTAAATGAAAAAGCCCTGATCTCTCGATCAGGGCTTTTTCACGTCCGGCGTCAGCGTTTACTCAAAGGCCATTGGCAGCTTTGAACTCGCGACGACGACGGTGCAGAACCGGCTCGGTGTAGCCGTTCGGCTGTTTAGTGCCTTCGACCACCAGCTCGACCGCCGCCTGGAAGGCGATGTTGCTGTCGAAGTTCGGTGCCAGCGGGCGGTACAGCGGGTCATTGGCGTTTTGACGGTCAACCACCGGCGCCATGCGCTTGAGGCTTTCCATCACTTGCGCTTCGGTAACGATGCCGTGGCGCAGCCAGTTGGCGATGTGCTGGCTCGAAATACGCAGCGTCGCACGGTCTTCCATCAGGCCGACGTCGTTGATGTCCGGCACTTTCGAGCAACCTACGCCCTGGTCGATCCAGCGCACCACGTAACCGAGAATGCCTTGGGCGTTGTTGTCCAGTTCGTTCTTGATCTGTTCCGCAGTCCAGCTCGGATTCACAGCCAGCGGGATAGTCAGGATGTCGTCCACCGAAGCACGCGCACGTTTGGCCAGTTCGGCCTGACGGGCGAACACGTCGACCTTGTGGTAGTGCAACGCGTGCAGCGCAGCAGCGGTCGGCGATGGAACCCAGGCGGTGTTGGCACCGGCCAATGGGTGAGCGATTTTCTGTTCCAGCATCGCTGCCATCAGGTCGGGCATGGCCCACATGCCTTTACCGATCTGGGCACGACCTTGCAGGCCGGTGCTCAAACCGATGTCGACGTTCCAGTTCTCGTAGGCACTGATCCACTTCTCGGCCTTCATGTCGGCCTTGCGCACCATCGGGCCGGCTTCCATGGAGGTGTGGATTTCATCGCCCGTGCGGTCGAGGAAACCGGTGTTGATGAACACTACGCGCTCGCTGGCAGCCTTGATGCAGGCCTTGAGGTTGACCGTGGTACGGCGCTCCTCGTCCATGATCCCGACTTTCAGCGTATTGCGCGGCAGGCCGAGGACGTCCTCGATGCGACCGAACAGCTCGTTGGTGAACGCGGCTTCTTCCGGGCCGTGCATCTTCGGCTTCACAATGTAGACCGAACCGGTACGGCTGTTCTTGCGCGAGCTGTTGCCGTTGAGGCTATGGATCGCCGCGAGGCAAGTCACCAGACCGTCGAGAATGCCTTCTGGCACTTCGTTGCCGTCTTTGTCGAGGATCGCGTCAATGGTCATCAGGTGACCGACGTTGCGCACGAACAACAGCGAGCGACCGTGCAGGCTCAGTTCGCTGCCATCGAGAGCGGTGTAGGTGCGGTCGGCGTTCATGGTGCGGGTAAAGGTCTGACCGCCCTTGGAGACTTCTTCCGACAGGTCGCCCTTCATCAGGCCGAGCCAGTTGCGATAGATCACCACTTTGTCATCGGCATCGACTGCGGCGACCGAGTCTTCGCAGTCCATGATGGTGGTCAGCGCGGCTTCCATCAGGATGTCTTTGACACCGGCTGCGTCGGTCTGGCCGACCGGGGTGCTGGCATCGATCTGGATTTCGAAGTGCAGGCCGTTGTTCTTCAGCAGGATCGCGGTCGGAGCCGCCGCATCGCCGTGGAAACCGATCAGTTGAGCATCGTTGCGCAGGCCAGTGTTGCTGCCGCCTTTGAGGGCGACGACCAGTTTGCCGTCAACGATTTTGTAGCCGGTGGAGTCGACGTGGGAACCGGCAGCCAGTGGCGCGGCCTCGTCGAGAAAGGCGCGGGCGAAAGCAATGACCTTGTCGCCACGTACCTTGTTGTAGCCTTTGCCCTTTTCCGCGCCATCCGCTTCGCTGATGGCGTCGGTGCCGTAGAGCGCGTCATACAGCGAACCCCAGCGGGCGTTCGAGGCGTTGAGCGCGAAACGGGCGTTCATTACCGGCACCACCAACTGTGGGCCGGCCATGCGGGCGATTTCGTCATCGACGTTTTGTGTCGTTGCCTGGAAATCGGCCGCTTCTGGCAGCAGATAACCGATGTCTTGCAGGAAGGCTTTGTAGGCCACCGCATCGTGCGCAACACCTGCACGAGCCTGGTGCCAGGCATCAATGCGAGCCTGGAAATCATCGCGTTTGGCGAGTAGGGCTTTGTTCTTCGGCGCCAGGTCATGGATGACCTTGTCGGCACCGCCCCAGAACGTGTCGGCGGTGAGGCCGGTACCGGGAATGGCTTCGTTGTTCACGAAGTCGAACAGGACTTTGGCGACCTGCAGGCCACCGACTTGAACGTGTTCAGTCATTGCTTGCCTCACTCTGCTCAGCTATTTCGCTTTTCAGCTCTTCAATTTAACAATGAAGCCTCTGGCCATTTAAACCACAAACCCTTCTACCAGTACATGCCATTGCTGGCGGCTGGGTTCGTTCCGATCAACGGCATTGCGGCCTTGCTGACGGGGCTTTCAGGGTTGCGAGTGTGCCTGCGGCAGACATCGATCCAACGTTATGTAGTGCGCGCTGCGGCATACTACATGATGAATTGCGGTTGTGAAAATTAGACTAATTACGTCGTTCTGCGACCCTATGACGCATTGCAGTCATGTCGGGGAACGGGATGTTCTCAAAAAACCATTGGATTGTTCCAGCTAAATATAAAAACTTGTACACATAATCTTCGATGCCCTGCTATGGAGAGGGGGTTTTTGTGGCGAGGGGGCTTGCCCCCGTTCGGCTGCGAAGCAGTCGTAGATCGCCTGATGCGAATACGCTGGAGAAACTCAAGGGGCCGCTTCGCGACCCAACGGGGGCAAGCCCCCTCGCCACAACCAGCGCCTTGCCTATACTTGCCTTTCCATAACAAAAGTCATGACAAGAGGGCTGCGCCATGGACCATCTCGTACTCACGGTATTCGCCCCGGACAAGCCCGGGCAGGTCGAGCGCATTGCCCAATGCATTGCCGAGCACGGCGGCAACTGGCTGGAGAGCCGCATGTCGCGTATGGCCGGGCAGTTCGCCGGGATTCTTCGGGTAGGCGTACCCGCCGAAGCCTACGATGAACTGGTAGACGCCCTACAGGGACTGTCGACCCAGGGCATCCGCGTGATGATCGCCGAAAGCAGCATCGAACAATCCTGCACCTGGAAGCCGATTGCCATGGAACTGGTGGGCAATGATCGTCCGGGCATTGTGCGAGACATTACGCGTCTGCTGAGTGAGCAAGGGGTGAGCCTGGAGCGGCTGGTGACCGAAGTGCGTCCGGCGCCGATGAGCAGCGAGCCGTTGTTCCATGCCGAAGCAATTCTTGCGGTGCCCTTGACCTTGTCGCTGGAGGTGCTGCAATCGCGCCTGGAAACCCTGGCGGACGACCTGATGGTCGAATTGGTGCTGCGCAGCGAACCTTGAACAGGTTATCCAAGTTATACGTGCACCTGCCTGTGGATAACCTGTAGAGACACCCCGCCAGCCCGCGCCGGCCGGGGCTCTTCAGGATCTGATCAAAAAACCAGCAGTTTCAGCGACTTGCGCACAAACGCCGGGGATCACGCTGTGGATAACCTTGGGAAGGATGGATGCAGGCCACGGGAGACGTGGCCTGTAGAGGTTTGTACGTTTTCTGATCAGCTGCGGCGGCGCAGACTTATCCACGCGTCGATGCTGTAAACCGCCAGACCTGCCCAGATAAAGATGAACGCCACCAGCGTGCTGGACGACAAGTGTTCGCCAAACAGCAGTACGGCTTGCAACAGCACCAGCGTCGGCGCCAGGTACTGGAGAAAACCGAGGGTGGTGTAGGGCAAGTGCCGTGCGGCGGCGTTGAAACACACCAGCGGCACCAACGTCACCGGACCGGCGGCTACCAGCCACCAGGCTTCGGAGCTGGTCCAGAATGCGGCTTGCGCGCTGGTCGCCGTCGGATTGAACAACAGCCAGGCGACAGCAATCGGCACCAGCATCCAGGTTTCCACCACCAGCCCCGGCAGCGCCTTGACCGGCGCCTGTTTGCGGATCAGGCCGTAGAAGCCGAAGGTCAATGCCAGCACCAGCGACACCCACGGCAGACTGCCGACTTGCCACACTTGCTGCGCGACACCGACCGCTGCCAGCCCCACCGCAATCCACTGCATGCGCCTTAGCCGTTCGCCGAGGATCAGCATCCCCAGCAACACGTTTACCAATGGATTGATGTAGTAACCGAGGCTGGCTTCAAGCATGCGTCCATTGTTCACCGACCAGACGTAAGTCAGCCAGTTGGCCGCGATCAGCGTGCCGCTCAGGGCCAGGATCGCCAGCCGCCGTGGATTCTCACGCAGCTCGCGCCACCAGCCGGGATGCTTCCAGACGAGCAGCAGCAAGGCGCCGAACAACGCGGACCAAAGCACTCGGTGGATGATGATCTCCACGGCGGGCACGCTGGCGATGGCTTTGAAGTAGAGCGGGAACAATCCCCAGATGATGTAGGCACTCAGGCCCAGAATGTACCCGCGACGCAGGTTGGCGGCTTGCATGAGAATCCTTGCTTAGGCAGCTAACAAAGAAGGGATTGTAAGGAGGTTGTATAGATGTGTCGTGCCCGAATGCAAAAGATCGCGGCGCCCCAAGGCGCGTAGGAGCTGCCGAAGGCTGCGATCTTTGATCTTTTGATCTCGAAATCCTGAAATTAAAAAAGCTTCAACGGCTCTTCATTCAGCGCCGCCAATTGCTCACGCAACGCCAACACTTGATCACCCCAATAGCGCTCGGTGCCGAACCACGGAAAGCTGCGGGGGAAGGCCGGGTCGTCCCAGCGGCGGGCGAGCCAGGCGCTGTAATGCATCAACCGCAAGGCGCGCAGCGGTTCGATCAGCGCCAGTTCCCGCGGATTGAAGTCGTGGAATTCGCTGTAGCCATCCATCAGTTCCGACAACTGCCCCAGACATTCCTGACGGTCACCCGCCAGCATCATCCAGATATCCTGCACCGCCGGACCCATGCGGCAGTCATCGAGGTCGACGATGTGGAACATCTCGTCGCGGCACATCATGTTGCCGGGGTGGCAATCGCCATGCATGCGGATGTTCTGGTGTGGCGTGGCCTGATAGACCTCTTCCACGCGCTTGAGCAGGTCGCGGGCCACGGATTCGTAGGCGGGCAGCAGGCTGCGCGGGATGAAATTGCCTTCGAGCAAGGTGGTCAGCGAGTCATGACCAAAATTCTTCACCCCTAGCGCTTCACGATGCTCGAACGGTTTTGTAGCACCGACCGCATGCAGACGACCCAGCAGTTGGCCCAGGCGATACAGTTGATCAAGGTTGCCCGGCTCCGGAGCGCGGCCGCCACGGCGAGGGAACAGGGTGAAACGGAAACCGTTGTGTTCGTGCAGGCTTTCATCGTTATGGATCATCGGCGCGACCACCGGTATATCGCACTCGGCGAGCTCGAAGGTGAAACGGTGTTCTTCGAGAATCGCTTCGTTGGTCCAGCGCTGCGGACGGTAAAACTTGGCGATCAGCGGCTCGGAGTCTTCGATGCCAACCTGATAGACACGGTTCTCGTAGCTGTTGAGCGCCAGAATGCGCGCGTCGCTGAGAAAGCCGATGCTTTCGACGGCATCGAGCACGAGGTCTGGGGTGAGGGTTTCAAACGGGTGGGCCATGCTGACTCCTGCGCGCGGCAGGCTGCCGCGTCCGGCCAAGCATGGTAGCGCAGACGGGGCATCTTTAGGGGGTGGGCTTGAGGTAAGAGTTGTTTGGGCTGACGCTTTCGCGGGCAAGCCTTGCTCCTACGGTAGGCGCGAGACTTGCCGCGAAGAGGCCCTGTCAGGCGCCGACGATCCCGCCATCCTCGCGGGTAATCGCCATCACCGAAGACCGTGGCTTGCCGTTGGGCAGATGCTCAGGGAACGTCGAACCGCCGTTTTCCCCCGGATGCTGAATCCCGACAAACAAGGTCTTCTGATCCGGCGAGAAGCTGATCCCCGTCACCTCACAGCCCACCGGCCCGACCATGAAACGGCGGATCTCACCGGTTGCCGGGTCAGCACAGAGCATCTGGTTATTGCCCATGCCCGCGAAGTCGCCCGCATTGCTCGTGTCGCCGTCGGTCAGAATCCACAAGCGTCCGTCCTTGTCGAAGCCCAGGCCGTCCGGGCTGTTGAACATGTTCTGCGGGGTGATGTTTGACGAGCCGGCCTTCGGCGTGCCGGCGTGGACGCCCGGGTTGCCGGCGACCACAAACAGGTCCCAGGCAAAGCTATTCGAACCGTGATCGTCGCGGTCGGTGCGCCAGCGCAGGATCTGCCCGTAGACGTTCTTCTCGCGTGGGTTCGGGCCGCCCACCGGTTGGCCTTCTTCGCCGCGCTTGGCGTTGTTGGTCAGGGTGCAATAGACCTGGCCGTCCTTGGGGCTGACGACGATCCATTCCGGGCGGTCCATGCGCGTGGCGCTCACCACGCTGGCGGCGAGGCGCGCATGAATCAGCACTTCGGCCTGATCGGCAAAACCGCTGCTGGCGTCGATGCCGTTTTTGCCGTGGGTCAGTTCGATCCACTGGCCCTGGCCTTTCGGATGATCGGCGTTGCCGTCGCCCGCATCGAAACGCGCCACGTACAAGGTGCCGTGGTCCAGCAGATCGCGGTTGGCTTTGGGGTTTTTGTGGTTGATCTTGTCGCGGCTGACGAATTTATAGATGAACTCGCCACGTTCGTCGTCGCCCATGTACACCACGGCGCGACCGTCGTTGGTTTCGGCCAGGGCAGCGTTTTCATGTTTGAAGCGGCCCAGCGCGGTGCGTTTGACCGGCGTCGATTGCGGATCGAACGGGTCGATTTCCACCACCCAGCCGTGGCGGTTGAGCTCGTTGGGGTTCTTTGCCAGGTCAAAGCGTGGATCGTGTTGATGCCAGTTGATGTCTTTGCTGGTTGCCACTGCGCCGTAGCGTTTCTGCGCGGCGTCGAATTTTTGCTCGGCATTGCTGCTGCCGAAGCAGTCGGTGAAGTTCTCTTCGCAGGTCAGATAAGTGCCCCACGGCGTTTTGCCGTTGGCGCAATTCTGGAAGGTGCCGAGGACTTTCTTGCCGTGTTTGTCGGCACTGGTTTTCAGCAGGTCGTGACCCGCTGCGGGGCCGCTCAGTTTGATGGGCGCATTACCGTGAATGCGCCGGTTGTAGCGCGAGCCCTGGACGAACTGCCACTGGCCGTTCTTGCGCTGCACTTCGATCACTGACACGCCTTCGCAGGCCAGGGCCTTGCGCACATCTTCCGCCGATTGCGGCATGCCGCCGTGGGGGTAGAGGTAGCGGTAATTGGTGTATTCGTTGTTGATCGCCATCAGCGCCCGGTCTTTGTCACCGGGGAATTCGAACAGGCTCATGCCGTCGTTGTTGTCGCCGAACTGGACTTCCTGCGCCTGGGCCGTGCCGTTACCGCTAGGGTCGAACGCCGGGCCATTCTTTTGCAGAGGCTGACCCCAGCTAATCAAAACCGAGGACTTGTAGCCCGGCGGCAGGGTGATGGTATCGGTGGTGGCGGCGGCAATGCTGTCGAAGCCCAACAGCTTGCTGGAACCGGCGCTGACGCTGGCGGCCAGCACGCTGCGACTCAGCAGGTTGCCACCGAGAAACATCGCCGCACCGCAGAGGGCGCCGGCGCTGATGAAGCCACGACGGCTGAGGCCGACCATTTTTTCGAGGTCGGTGGGTTGGTTGTCTTCTAATAGGCTCACATCAGGCTCCCTGCGGGTTTTTGCAGCCACCTTAAGGGCGGTTGATGAAGCTTTTGTTGCAGTCACCTCGTAGGAGCTGCCGAAGGCTGCGATCTTTTGATCC
>NZ_JBGLZF010000048.1:0-43157 GCF_047304405.1 Pseudomonas sp. Pseusp11 | reverse complement strand
GGGTGGGGTCGAGCAGAGGGGCGGCATCGACCACGGGCATCATTGCCGTGAAAGCCAGTGCGAGTGTCAGCGTGCTGAGCATAAAACGTGGCATATCAAGTCTTCCATACTGGATGAGGAAAAGCCCCATGCGCGCGTGGATCTGGCATCAGCCAGTTCCCTGTGGCATCGAGCGAACAGCCATGGAATTTTTCAGCAAAGCCGACGTTTGTTTATGTGGAGTGATCGACCTGACACAGCGGATGACGCTGTAAAAAGGGGCCAGACAACAGAGAGTCGATGGGTGCACTGGCAAGCACGGAATCGGCTGCCGAGGTGAAACTTTCAGCATTCTGAGTCGAGCGCCCAGTGGATAACAGCCGAGTCGGCCGCTTGAGTGGAGGGAGAATAACCGCACTCACTTCCCTTTCTTGAAAGGCTCCCCATGCAAACGACTAATACAGTGTTGATGACTCAGCCTTCGCGGTGCTCCGACCTACCAAATCAGCAGGAGCCGGTTGATCGTGGAGATTTCGATCGTGTCATGGTCCCCAACTACGCGCCTGCGCCGTTTATCCCGGTTCGCGGCGAAGGATCGCGGCTCTGGGATCAGAGTGGTCGTGAGCTGATCGATTTCGCCGGCGGAATCGCCGTCAATGTGCTTGGCCATGCTCACCCGAAACTGGTCAGTGTGTTGACGGAGCAAGCGAACACGCTCTGGCACATCTCCAACGTATTCACCAACGAGCCCACATTACGTCTGGCGCGCAAACTGGTGGATGCAACCTTTGCCGACCGCGCGTTCTTCTGCAACTCGGGAGCCGAGGCGAATGAAGCGGCATTCAAGCTCGCGCGACGGGTGGCCCATGATCGTTATGGCGAGGAAAAATTTGAAATCATCGCGGCGTTGAACAGCTTCCATGGCCGAACACTGTTTACCGTGTGTGTGGGCGGTCAACCCAAATACTCCGACGGCTTCGGCCCGAGAGTCGAAGGGATCAGGCATGTGCCGTTCAATGACCTGGCGGCGCTGCAGGACGCGATCTCGGACAGAACCTGCGCGGTAGTCCTTGAGCCGATACAGGGCGAGGGCGGTGTGCTCCCGGCTGAACGTGCTTACCTGGAAGGTGCCCGCACGCTCTGCGATCAATTCAATGCGCTGTTGATCTTTGACGAAGTACAGACCGGCATGGGGCGCACCGGAGAGCTGTTTGCTTACCAGCATTACGGCGTTGAGCCAGACATTCTGACCAGTGCGAAGAGCCTGGGGGGCGGGTTTCCGATTGGCGCGATGCTGACTCGCGAAGCGCTGGCTCAACATCTGGTGCCGGGCACCCATGGGACGACCTATGGCGGCAACCCTCTGGGCTGCGCGGTGGCTGAAGCGGTGTTTGACCTTGTGAACGATCAGGCCTTGCTCGATGGCGTCAAGCAACGTGCGGAACAGTTCAAGTATCGTCTTGCTCAATTGGCTGAGCAGTATGGAGTGTTCAACCAGGTTCGCGGGTTGGGATTGCTCATCGGTTGCGTACTCAGTGACGGCTGGCGCGGGCGTGCAAAGGAAATACTGAACGCGGCCGCCGGACAGGGGCTGATCTTGTTGCAGGCCGGTCCCGATGTACTGCGCTTTGCCCCCAGTTTGATTGTGACCGAGACGGACCTGGTCGAAGGGCTGGCCCGGTTCGAGCGCACGCTGGAGCTTCTGACCCGGGCTGCGGAATAGCCATGCGTATTCACCTTAAGTTCAGCCACAAAATCCTGCTGGCCGTCTCGCTGATTGTCATCGTCGCGTTCGCGTTGTTCACCGCCTACAACGACTCTCTGCAGCGCAATGCGATTCGTAAGGACCTGGACAGCTATCTGCATGAAATGGGAGATGTCACCGCGAGCAATATTGCCAATTGGCTGTATGGCAGAGTGTTGTTGATGGAGACCCTTTCACAGTCAGTGGCAATTAATCCGGCACCGGAAAACGTCGCGCTATTGCTGAAGCAGCAAGCCCTGGCATCGACGTTTATCGCCACCTATGTGGGAGATAAAGAGGGTAAGTTCATGACTTACCCGGATGCCAAAATGCCCGAGGGCTACGACCCGCGTGCCCGGCCCTGGTACAAGGATGCGCTCAAGAGCTCTGGCCCGACCATCACCGAGCCATACCTCGACGCCACGACCGGCAACCTGGTAATCACCGTCGTCGACGCCGTCAGCAAGGCCGGGCAGACCCTGGGTGTCGCGGGCGGTGATCTGGGCCTGCAGGCCATTGCCGACAGTATCAATGCGCTGGATTTCAACGGGATGGGGTATGCCTTTCTGGTCAGCAGCGAGGGCAAGATTCTGGTTCACCCGGACAAAGCGCTGGTGATGAGGACACTCGCCGATGTCTATCCGCAAGATACCCCGCGCATCAGCAGCGATATCAGTGAAGTTCAGGTGGATGGCAAAGACCGCATCGTCACCTTTGCACCGATCAAAGGCTTGCCCTCACTGAACTGGTACATCGGTTTGTCCGTGGACAAGGACAAGGCTTTTTTGATGCTCAGTGAGTTCCGTGCTTCTGCGCTGGTCGCCACCCTCATCGCTGTGCTGATTATCATCGCGCTACTGAGCATGCTGATTCGCCTGCTGATGCAGCCGCTGCGGGTGATGACCGGGGCCATGCAGGATATCGCCGAGGGTGAAGGCGACCTGACCAAGCGCCTGACCATCCAGACCCAGGATGAATTCGGCATCCTCGGCATGGCGTTCAACCGCTTCGTCGAGCGGGTTCATGGTTCGATCCGCGAGGTCTCCTCGGCCACAGAGCAGGTCAACGAAGTGGCGCTGCGGGTGGTCAGCGCTTCCAATTCGTCGATGCTCAATTGCGATGAACAATCCAGCCGGACGAGTAGCGTGGCGGCCGCCATCAACCAGCTTGGCGCCGCCGCACAGGAAATTGCCCGCAACGCAGCGCAAGCGTCGCATCAGGCCAGCGATGCCCGGGGGCTGGCCGAGGACGGCCAGCAGGTCGTCGATAGAACCATCCAGGCCATGAACACGTTGTCCGGCATGCTCAGCACCTCCAGCGTCAATATCGAAACCCTCAATAGCAAAACCGTGAATATCGGGCAGATTCTCGAGGTAATCAGCAGCATCTCCCAGCAGACCAATCTGCTGGCGCTCAACGCCGCCATTGAAGCTGCGCGCGCTGGCGAGGCCGGGCGTGGTTTTGCCGTGGTCGCCGATGAAGTCCGTAACCTGGCCCATCGCACCCAGGAATCGGCACAACAGGTGCAGACCATGATCGAGGAGCTGCAAGTCGGCGCCCGCGAGTCGGTCAGCACCATGAGTCAGAGCCAGCGCCACAGCCTGGAAAGTGTGGAGGTCGCCAACCTGGCCGGCGAGCGCTTGAATAGCGTGACCCAGCGCATTGGTGAGATCGATGGCATGAACCAGTCGGTGGCCACCGCCACGGAAGAACAGACTGCCGTGGTCGAGTCGATCAATACGGACATCAGGGAGATCAACACCCTTAACCGGGACGGCGTGGAAAACCTCCACTCGACCTTGCGCGCCTGTTCCGACCTGGAGCAGCAGGCGGCTCGCTTGAAGCAGTTGGTGGGCAGTTTCAGGATTTGATCGGTTGCTTATGTGGTACGGAACCTGTGGGAGCGGCGGTGCGCCGCTCCCACAGGGTTTACGCCAGATAGTGATTTTTCAGAGCTGCACCCGCCGCAGCCTGCCGCTCAACGGGACGACGGTGTTGTCTGGTGTGGGCAGTGGCCGGCCGGTCAATCCCATGCCTTCGCTCACCAGCACTGCATCCTCCAGCAGACACAGGTTGGAAGGGGTATCCAGGTCGCGGGCGAGCACGGCGACCTGGGCGGTATGCAAGTTGCAGCTCAGCAGTCGCCCGGTAAAACGGGTAAAGCCGCCATGCAGCGGTTCGCCGTTCCAGTCGGGTGGCAAGGGTTGCTGCAGGCGGTCGCAGAGCTCCAGCACCAACACGTTGCCCTTCGGACACAGCGCCAGTCCGGTGGGCAGTTGCAGGCCACGAATCAGGAGCTCGACTTGCCCACTGTCAGGCCAGACCCGAATCACCTGGCCGGCCTTCTCGGCGAAGTCGATACCCTTGCGCGTCGGGTCGCCCTGCAACTCTCCGGAAAACAGACTGATCAGCACTGCGTCGGTCGCAGGTTCGTACACCAGGGTCACCGGGACAGCTTCCTGGCCCTGCTCCAGTTCGGGCAACTGGACCAGCACGCGTTCGTCCTGTCCGCTGGTGAATTCCACCAACTGATTGGTATCGGGTTTGACCGCCAGCCAACTGCGGCGGGTCGGGTGGTAACACAGCGCGTTCAGATTGCCACGGCTGTGAAACACCGGTTCGGGCGGTGTGAATTGCAGGTCCAGCAGTTTGGAACCCTCGACGTAATCGGTCTGGCTGACCAGGCAGCGCCCGTCACCGCAGGCGATGTCCGACAGCCCCATGATTTCATCACGCAGCATGCGGGCCTGCATGTTCATGGCGCGAAAACCTTGCGCCAGTATCTCGCCGGGCAGATAGGCGTCGGGCCTGTGCGGATCCGGTCGCAGTCGACTGATACGACCGCTGAAGGGCTGTTCCGGCAGGCCCGAGCCGGCTTCGGTCAGCAGCAGGCTGCCATCGGCCTGCGCACAAATGCCCCGAGGGTTCAGCAGGCCTTCGGCGATAATGGTGCTCGGGCACAGGGTTTCTCTGGGCCGCGCCGGGATATTAATGGGAATGGGCATAGGGCTCTCTCCATGAATAAGGGATGGATGCGGCTACTGCGGCGGTTGCCACGGTTCACCGGTGAGATAAGCCCGGAGCAGCGCCCGCTGGCAGGGCGACATCGAGCGCACCACGGGCATGAACAGAGTGGTGCCTTTGTACGCATCCGAAGTTCGGGCGAGGATGGGGTTCTTGGCGCCCATGACCGCGTCGGGCTGATTCAGCGGGATGTAGCGCGACATGGCGGGGAAGGCCAGGTAGTGAAAGCGCAGGACGTTCGGGTACATCAGCTCCCAGGTTATGTGGGTGCCCGCGGGAATGCCGAAGTCGGTCTGTGCGTATTTGCGAAAGCTGGTGAAGTAGCCGCTGCTTGGAAGGCCATTGGCTGTGTAGGTCAAGGCGACAAAACCCGCCTGGGCGGCGCTACCGGGTTTGACGGTGACGGGGAAACTGATTGCGAGTTGGCCGGGGTTGACGGTCAGCGATGCAGGGAAGTCGAGGAAGTCCCAGTATTGCGGCTCATCGTACACAGCAGGAGCCGCGGCCTGCAGGTCGATTTCGGTGGCTTTGGGGACCGGACCGCCCAGGTACCTGACCTGCAAGGTGATCGACAGGCCATTGGGGTAGTCCTCCAGATACACGTTGCGCTGATCGGCATACACCCGATAGGTCGATTCGGTGGCTTGCAACGTGGTACCGGCGACCTTGCCGGGCGCGTTGATCGCCAGGGCGGTGGTCTGCACTGCCTGTAGCTGGTTGGCGGTCAGGGGCAGGTCGACGATGCCGCCATACACGTAGTAGTCGAATAAAAAGCGGTTGGTCGGGTCCAGGGTGGCCAGTTCAGTGGTGCCTGCGGTGATGGTGACGGGGCCGTAGTTCGCGTTCGGCCCGATAGGGCTGGTGATATCGTCCCTGACGGCCCTGAAGGTTTGCTTCGGAATGACGTTCACCATGTCGATGCTCAGGTAACCGTTGCCGCCCAGGTCGGCATAGCCGGCATTCCCCGTACTCTGGTTGACCAGTTGCCGGCCCGGCTGGCAGTTCAGCGGCTCGTCGGCGAAGGCCGGGGCCAGCGTACCGATGACCCTGCCGATGCTCGGGTTGGGGGTGTATCGGCCGGCGGCATAATCGGCGTCCAGTTGTTCGGTGGTCATCGTGGGGCACATTTCGAACATGACGAAACGCAGGACAATGCCGGTCGCACCCGGTGCCTGGATGATCGAGCGCAGGCCACTGCTGTTCTGGTTCCAGCTGACGATGCTGCTCAAAGGGAAGGTCAGTTGAAACGTACCGCTGGCGTGGAAAGATCCCGGCGCATCCATTTTCGCGGGCAACAGCACACGTCCCGCCACGTCGAAACTGCTGCACACGGTATTACTGCGGATCAGCAACTGGATGTCGCTGTTACCGCCAATTTGCAGACCACCGACGAAAATCTGGGTGGTCGTTGAGGAGGTGGGGTCCAGGTCCACCATCATCGGGCCGGAGACGGGGCCTTGTCCGGTCACCGGGTCCACCGAGCCGAGCAGATAAACCGGCTGGCCCACCATGTCGCCGGTGGTGCTGATGCTGCCCGGATTACCCTGGGAACTGATCAAGGCGTTCTGCATGTCGACGACATGCTGCCCATAGTGATTCCAGCCGCCGGCGGTGTAGTAGTCGCCGTCGGGCGCGTTGATCATGTTGTTCAGCTGATCGTCGGTGTAAGACTGGGCAGTCGGTGCCAGGGTCGAGGTGGTCAGGTCGAAGAGGGGCCATTCCTCATTGCCGTCGTAAGGAATGGTGGGGGAGTTGTTCGGCAGGCTGACGTCCGTGCGGATGCCGCCCCAGAAATTCAGGCGTGGTCCATTGAGAATGCTCATGATCTATTCCTCGTCCTTGGTGGTTTTGCCGACAGGCGCGTTGGCGAATTTGAACATGTAGGAGAAATCGGCCTTGTAGGGGCTCTTGACCGGTGTCGCCATGGAGTGGCAATTCATGCAGCTGCTGTTGGGCTGGATGTAGCTCTCCATGGTGACGTTGGCCGAGAGCGACGGGGTCGGCTGGCCCAGTGGATTGCTGGGGTTGTCCGGCATCAGCGGACGCTGGGTGGTGATGAGCTGGTAGTACTTCAACACGCTTTTTTGCACGTCCGGGTTGGTGCGGTAATTGGTGTTTACCCCGTTGGTGATCTCGGCAATCGGGGTGACCCGGTTCAGCGGGTTCGGGGTCTGGAACGTGGTGCCGGGTTTGGGTACGCAGACCAGTTGCCCACCCTGAGTTTGCCAGTCGCACGGTGACTGGTTGAGGCTGACGAGGGGCGCGGTGGGGTTGAAGTAGGAATAGGTTGTGCCGGGTGTCGGCTGGTCGACCCACTCACCGTGTACCAGTTCCTTGGGCGGAACGTTGTCGATCTGCTCGAAGGTCGACCAGATCCACTGTGGATAGCCATTGACCTTGGTGATGATGTGCAGGCCCACCAGGCCCAGGTAGGCCTCGGTGACACCGCTGCGCTGGCCCTGGTCGTTGAACGTGGCCACGCGCGCCAGCATGGTCAGGTAGTGGCTGGCATTGTCGTTGGGGGTGAGGATGCGCCAGCTCGACTTGACCTCGATGACCCCGTTGGGGAAGTTGATGTTATTGGCTTTGGAAACGACGTCGGCGTTATAGAAGTTGTTGTTGACGATGTAGTCGTAGGACGTCTCGTTGGCCGAGATGTCGTAGTAGGTCGGGTTACCTGCCTGGTCGATCAGCCAGCCGCCGACGGCCTGGTCGACGGCATTCACCAGGGTGCTGTTCTTCAGCGCGGCGATGTTGATGATGCCCAGGCTTTTGGCGGTCTGCGGGGTATTCCACGGGCCAGGATTGGCGCCCCTCGGCAGAAAGATTTCCTCCACGGTCTTGTAGGTTTGCCAAACGGTGTAGCCGGGATCCCCAAGCTGCTTGGCGCAGTCGGGATCACCTCGTTGCCCGTCCTGTGCGGGCCAGTTCAAAGCGATGAACATCTGCCAACTGTATTGATCGAACTGGTCCTGACTGGCGGTGGCGACCGGCGCGGTGCTGGGGGGTTGGCAACTCAGGTTACTGGCCTGCGTCGACGGCATGGCCTGTTCCCGGGCCAGGCCCGACAGACTGGCCAGGCCCACTAACATCACGCAGAAACGGAATGTGGTTTTCATGGCGATCCTTCGTCGTTATTCAGGGTTTGCGTTGCATGAGCTTGTTCCACTGCGCCTTTTGGCCGTTGCTCTGTGACGCCGGTGGCTCGAACAATTGGCAGGGCGGCGGATTCGCCGGGCACATGGCGGCCACTTGCGCCCAGGTCTGGGCCGGGTCCGGTTTGGCGATGCGGAAGTTGGTGTAGTTCTGGCTGACGATGGGGGCGTTGGCGACGCTGGCATCACCGGAGAAATAGAACGATTGCGGATGCCGGTAGGGCGGTTGTCCCGTGACGTTCTTGTAGAAGGCGTAGCCGAACAGGATCGGGCCTTGTGGCGAGTCGACATCCAGGGCATAGGCTTGCACGCTGCCATTGAGGTTCTGGCTGCGCGCGGCACTGTAGGGCAGGTGCTTGATGAAATCCTGCCGTGGTGGGTGGTTCATCGGCGAGAACATGCAGCAGGCCGGCATGTCCTTGGGACGGTCCTGGGGATAGGTCAGGAAGTAGGCCTTGTTACCCAGCGACACGAAGGAGCAGGTGTAGTTGTTGTTCTTGATCGGGAAGATCGGCAGGCAGTATTTCTCGTAGTGTTCCATCATCGCGCCGAAGCCGTCGCCATCCGGCGGGATGTAGGCGGTGTCGTAGTAACTGGTGCCGCGAGAGACGGTGTAGTCCGCCGGGGTCAGGGTGGTGGGTGGATTGCTGTAGGGCGGCGGGTTTTTCTCGTAGTTGTGCATCACCCGGTACATGGTCCAGTCGCTGATCCAGTAGGCCGGGAAAAACGGATCGGAAGGCTCGCCCACGGAACGCTTGGCGATGCAGTTGCCGTTCTTTTCGTTACACCCCAGTTTGTTGTGCACCCCCATGCTGAAGTAGATGGCCTCGCTGTCCTGGGCGAAAACAGGCGGGCTGAGCAGCAGGATCAGCAGCAACAACCGGTCCAAGATGATTTTCATGGGACACCTCCTGTGAAGTGCCGGGTGGCGGACTCGCCACCCGGTAATCCGGCGTGAAACGTCAAAGGTCGTTGTAGTCGCTCATGGAGAGCTTCCTGGGTGGGAAGTTGAGTTTCACCAGGCGTTTGGCCCACAGCTGCAGCACGGCGCGGCGGCTTTGCGACAGGTCTCGGGTGATCGGCATGGCCAGGGTGCTTTCGTCCTGGTTGTCCTTGTTGATCAATATGAGTAACTGGTCGACGGCGCCCTCCACCCGCGTGCGTGAATCAAGGGGCATGTACTTGTTCATGATGGGGTAGAGGTAATAGAACGACTGCAGGACCTTTGGAAAGATGAACGTGTTCCATATTTCTTCCGGAGCTTGCGTGGAGGTGCACATGCCGTTCCAGGTGTCGATGAAGTCCTGTTGCAACTTCATGTCCAGCGGCAGGACCCGCAGCGGGGCAAGGAAGTCGACGTAGGCCTCGGTGAGCGGGAAGCTGAAGGGGATGGTCGGATCCTTATCGCCTTCCTTCACGAAGAAGCGCAGGGTGGGGAAGCCTGGCGCGACTGCCTTGCAGCCTATCTGAGCGATACCTTGGGCGTTGGTGGTGATGACGGCATAGGTGTAATTGACGGAGTTGCCCTTCTCGTCGTTCAGCGTACCGGTGCGACCGATGGGCTTGTCCAGGGTCAGGCAGGGGCGCAGGTTCACCGCGACCGGTTTACCGGAAACAGTGAGGAACTCTTGATAACCGACTGGGGTTCCAGAAGGTTCAGGCACGTCCTGCAGGTCCGTCAGTCGGCGGCCGCTGCCAGTGCTGCGGTAGAGGCCGACCGAGGGTGCGTCGGTGAACTGCGGCAGACCGGCCGTGTTCTTGCTGCGGTCCGCCGGGTTGTCGTAGAACAGCGTGAAGTCGGCGGCGTTGCTGAATGCCAGGTAGTAGTCGCTGCTGGTCACCATGTAGGGGTTGTTGTACTCGGCCACCCACAGTGTCGTGTTGGCGGCCGGCTGGCCATTGTTCTGCACCATGATGGTCAGCTTCTTGTAGTCGCCGACGTCGATGAAGCTGCCGCTTTCGATCACCTCGGCGGTCCATGTCTGCTGGGTGGCGGCGACGGTCTGGGGAGCGCTGTACAGGCCCAACCGACGTAGAATCAGGGGACCGGATTCCAATACACCCTTGGTATAGTCATCGAGGGGAACATCGAGGATACCCGAGCGCTGGTTGAAGGCCGACTGCCGATAGTCCGCGAAGTTCAAGATGACCGCCGGCTTGAATGTTCCATCCTTCTCGGCACCCAAATGGTAGGTACCGGCATTGAATTTTTCCGGGACGGGGATATCAGCCGTGGCATCCACGGGATAGCTCGGAAAGGTATTGCCCAGGTCAAGTGACAGGGTGTAGTCGTTGATCTGTGCCGAAATCACCCCCAACTTGACTTGTTGTGTCTCCTGGGAATACAGCTGGCTCATCGACACCGCCTCATTGGCCACCAGTCGCCTTCCGGCGGGCGCGGTGGGGTATTCACCGGCGAACCACAGCCCCAGGACCGCCGAGGTGCGGCTGTAGGCAGGATTGAAGAAAATCTCGTTGACGTTGTCCAAGCCCTTTCTGTAGAGGTCACGCACTTTCGCCATGACGTTCGGGTTGTTGGAACGGGTGTCGAGGCGCTGTGGGTAATTGTTGAATATCCCGTTCTTGTCATAGCAGGTCAGGTAGACGCAAAAGCGGAACATCAGGCCCTGTGCCCCTTGCTGCTCCATCTGCTGCTTCAGGTTGGCCAGCAGGGACGAGTTGCCGAGCGCCCATTCCAGATTCTCCTTGGGGAAGCAGGTCTGCCAGGTGGTGCTGACGTTCACCAGGCCACCCAGGGCTCCCCAACTGAAGTTCAGGAAACGGTCCATCATCCGGTACTTGCGGTTGAGGGTCAGGCCGCAGTTCGCGTCCCCTAACACCAGTTTGTCGAAGTACAGCGCCGTGAAGGTGTTCTGCCATGGGCTGATATCCACGAAGCGCGCCGCGGTCGGGGTATTGCTGCCCAGGGGGCTGCCGAGCAAGTGGTATTGCGCGCCGATCAGTGCATCCTTATCGATGTAGCTATTGGGCTGCACTTCGCCGCCGATAACGGTCGACTTGGTTTTCCCGTAGTTCACCAGGCCGCAACCGTTGTCGCCAAACAGATCCCATTCGGCGGGCATGTACGGGTCATGCTTCGGATTGATATTGTTTGGCACCTGCTGTACATAGGTCGGCATGCCAGCCATGTACTGCGTCGAGATGGCCCATGGCATCAGGGTGTCGGGAGCATTGTTCCGGTCGATGCCGAAGTGCGTCATGAACGACCAGTTGATGTCCGTGTTCACCGCGTCATACAGCGGGAACATGTCGTTGTTGTTGGCTGTTGGCGGGTTCCAGAACATCTGGCCGTTGAGGTAGATGCGGGGAAAATTCAATACGCTCATGTCGTGCTCTCCTTAGCGTTTCCACTGGGCGCGTTTCAGCGACCAGACAAAATCCAGTTTTTTGTAGCCGTTGAAGTCTTTGTCCGGCAGCGGTGTAGTGGGGTAGGTGAGACCGCCCTGGGTCGGGATGGCGAAATTGAAGTAACCGTCGGTCTTCGAGTAGGCGGCGGTGCCGTGGCAGGCCAGGCAGGATGAGGTGTCCTGGAACGCCGATTCCAGCTGCGAGTTCGCCAGCACCTGGGTCTTGGGTTGATATTCCACGCCGATCAACTCGTATTTCGACAGCGTCGGGTTGTTGGCCTGGAACTGCGTATTGACCGGTATGGCATCCGATGTCGGTCCGGTGCTGTTTGTCATCGGCCGGGGCGGGTGGCCCTTGGTCACGGTGTACTTTCTGTTGTTGACGTTCTCGAAGGTGGTCCAGACCCAGCTGGAGTCCAGTTTGTTGACCACATGCAAGCCACTCAACGCCGCATAGCCGACCCTGTAGTCGGTGCCCTGCTGGTAATAGGCCTGGGCGGTGTAGTAGCCGTCGTTCTCCAGCTTCTTCTTGTAGTCCATGTCCGCGCCGATCCACAGCCAGGCGGCTTTCAATTCCCAGGCCGTGGCGGGAAAGTTCAGGTTGCTCGTCAGGGCCTCCTGGCCATCTACGTTGTAGACATTGTTCTTGACGATGTAGTTATAAGTGTCCTGGGACATCAGCAGTTGAAAGCGCACGACTTGGCCTCGCTGTGCCTCAGGCACGACGGTACCGCCCATTTCCAGGCTCATCCCGTCGACCTGCTGCGTGGCATTGAGGTTGTGCAGCAGACGGTTCGCGTCCAGCCCCAGGGCCTTGGCTTGCTTGAGCACCTCGTCCGGCGGCTTCATGCGGCTGTCATACGAGCCAGGGTTGACGCCATTGGCCAGGTAGACCTGGTCGGAAGGCTTGAACGACTCCCACACGCGGTTGTAACCCTGGGCGTCGGGCTGGTTCAGGCAGACGAACCAGTTCCAGGCCATGGTCTCGGGGTGCTTGTTGAACGCCGTACGGGTCTGGTCGGCACTGATTCCAAATTGCAGGAAGTTGCTGCAGTTGAAGTTGTTGGTGTCCTGTGCCTGAGCCAAACCGGCCAAGGCACTCAGAACTGTTATAGAAATGGCTCGCCGCATGGAAGCTCCTTGGCATTGGCCGGGGCGGTGTGTGAATGCCCCAGGAAGTGTTCCAGGAGCAGTTGCTTCACGGCCGTGGCCGCAAGACGCTGCGGCAACGGCAGATCGCAATTGGTGATGAGCAGCGGGCCGGTGTTCTCGCTGTCGGGCAGGCGGCCATGGCTGCCACGGACCAGGCGGGTGTCCAGCGGAATCAGGTCCATGTAGTAGCGAAAGCCGAGTTTCTTCTGCAGCAGGCGGCGCGCCACTTTCAATTTGGGGAAGCGAATGGCCGGGTCGATGAACAGTTCCAGCGGGTCGTAGCCGGGCTTGCGATGGATGTCCACGGTGCGGGCAAAGTCGGGTGCCTTGCGATCGTCGAGCCAGTAGTAGTAATCGAACCAGTAACCCGGCGCGGCCACGGTCACCAGCTCGCCGCTGCGCGGATGATCCAGTTGCCAGGCCCGTTGTTCGGTTTTATCCAGCACCTGCTCGATACCGGGCTGGCGCTGCAGCAGCGCTTTGACGCGAGGAATGTCTTGCGCCTGCTTCACGTAGATGTGCGCGACCTGATGATCGGCCACGGCAAAGGCCGCGCTGGCGCCAGGGTCGAGCAACTCCCAGGTCAGCGATTGGCGCACCTGCAACAAGCCTTCCGAGCGCAACAGCCGGTTAATCGATATGGATTGCTGTACCGCTTCGATCCCGTACTCGGACAACAGCATCACCGCCGCGCCTTGCTCTTGGGCAAAGGCCAGCAGGCGACCTACTTCACTGTCGATGGCCCGCACCTCGTCGGCAATCGACGGATGATCAGGGCCCAGTCGCTGCAGGCAATAGTCGAGATGCGGCAGGTAGACCAACTGCAGGTCCGGTCGATCGAGCTGGAATTCGGCGATGGCGCAGTCGACGATCCAGCGGCTCGATGCGATGCCGGCCGCCGGACCCCAGAAACCCGGAAACGGAAATTCACCGATCTGCTGCTCGATACGCTCATGCAACGAGGCCGGTGACGAATACAGGCCGAACATCTTGCGGCCATCGGCCGGGTAGTGCGGGCGTGGGGTGATGGCGGCGTCCACGTCCGCATACATGTTGTACCACCAGAACAGCTGGCTGCAGCGGAACCCGGGGAGCTCACGCTTGAGCGCCTGCCAGACCTTTTCTCCCTGGATCAGTGCGTTGGGTTGCAGCCAGAAACGCACTTCGGCCTGGTCGCGAAAATACCAGCCATTGCCGACGATGCCGTGTTCCGACGGCGACAGGCCGGTGAGAATCGATGCCTGCACCGTCGATGTGACGGCCGGAAACACTGGTTGCAGGCTGGCCATTTTTGCGGTTTTCAGCAGGGCATTGATGTGCGGCGTTGCCGGCCCCAGCAGCGCGGGGGTCAGCCCGACCACGTTGATCAGCAGCAGCGGTTGACGCGGGTGATCAGAGGGCATCGGCGTACGCCTCCCGCACTTGGGGTTGCAGCAATTGACGCTGGCGCAGTTGTTCTTCGACCCAGTGCAGTTCTGCGGCGATTCCCTGCAGTTGGGCGTGCTCGGTGTTGGGCCGCAGTTGCGCGGGCAGGACGCCCCAGCTGTAGGTTTCCACTTCCAGCACGGGACGAAAATCCCCATGGTCTGCGAGAAAGTCGAAAGTCTGCGACAGCGCGATCTGGCTGCCGCTGAGCTCAGGCAGCAGCAAGTGTTCGCTGAACAGCGGGATGTGGAAATGAATCCGCAGTTCGGGGTACTGCCTCAGGTTATTGGCGCAATCGTCGAGGGCGGCGGGCAGGTCGGCCCAGCCCGATAACCGCGCCTGCGCATCTCGGGCTTTGACTTGATGCAGGTAGGTGGTTTCGGCGAAGTCGCTCAAGGTCTTGAGCACATGTTCGCGCCGGCTGTGGTCTTCAGCGGGCAGGCGACAAATCAGCGCGTTGGACAATTGGATCTTGCCGACAGGCACCCGGGCCTGGCGCAGCTTTTCCAGCGACTGATAGCAGTGTTCGAAAACCACGGCCTGGTGGCAGACATCAAAACACAGCGCCAGATAGTCATGGTGCGGGTCGCTGGCTTGGTAGCGGTGGAAGAAGGCGATGGCCTGGTCGGTGTTTTCCAGCACACAGTCCGGCTCCATCTCCAGGCAGAACACGATCTTCTTGCCCGTCTCCCGATGCAGCCTGGCCAGTGAAGCCGTGAGTTGGCGCAGCAGATGTTCGGCACGCTGCTGTCGCCGCGGGTTCCAGTCGGCGGCATAGCCCAGTGGTACGGTGGAAATCACGCCTTGGGGGCAATCCGACGGCAGGGCGTGTGCCAGGATTCGGGCCAGATTCAGGCTGTACGCCAGCCGTTTCGGATCAGTCCAGTTGGGCAAATAGACGTCGGCTTTCACCGCGCCTTGATGAAATTGGCCATAGGGAAAGCCGTTAAGTGAAGTCAGCCGCAGCCCGCTGCGTTGCAGCAGGCTGAGGAAGTCCGCGCGAGCTGACGCCTGCTGTAGTTCGGCTGCGGCGAGGGCGCTGATCCACAGCCCACTGTCTTGCTCGTTCAGGCCGCGCAGGGTACGCACACCCCGGAAATGCCATTCGATGGATGACCGTAGCCCCGCCAGGTCACGGGTCGGGTGCACATTGCTGCAATAACCGACCTGCGCGGCAGCCCAACCCGTGCCGGCACTCATTTGATCACCGGTTCCTGGCCACGCAGGGCAGAGTTCTCCTGCCACTGCCGACGCTGGTCGATGGGCAGCGGGGTGCTGACCAGGGCCTTGTCCAGTTGGCCGCTTTGGGCAAAAAAATCCACCGGGTTGTGGAACAGCACCTGTTCGACCTGGGCTTCGCTGAACCCTGCAGCCAGCATCGCCTCGCCGGTTTTCGGCACCTTGAGCGGGTCGCTGATGCCCCAGTCGGCGGCGCTGTTGACCACCATTTTCTCAGTGCCGTACTGCTGCAACAGGGCGACCATGCGCTGTTCCGACATCTTGGTGTTGGGGTAGATCGAATGGCCGCGCCAGCAGTCGCTGTCCAGCACCAGCGGCAGGGTCAGTTCGTTGAGGTGGTCGATGATCACCAGGTGCTCGGCAATCCCGACTTCGCGAATCACTGCCAGGGTGCGTTTGGTGCCACCGATCTTGTCGCGGTGCGGGGTGTGCACCAGCACCGGCAAATTGAATTGTCTGGCCAGCTCCAGCTGAGCGGCGAGGAAGCGATCTTCCTCCGGGGTGATGTCGTCGTAACCGATTTCGCCGACCGCCACGACGCCGTCTTTCACCAGGTAGCGCGGCAGAATCTCCAGCACTTCATTGGCCACCGACAGGTCATTGGCCTCCTTGGGGTTGAGGCCGATGGTGCAGAAATGATGAATGCCGAACATGCTGGCGCGAAAGCGCTCCCAGCCCAACAGAGTGTCGAAATAGTCGATGAAACTGCCGACGCTGGTCCTGGCCTGACCCTGCCAGAAGGCCGGTTCGATCACCCCGGTGATGCCGGCGGCGGCCATGTTCTGGTAGTCATCGGTGGTGCGGCTGACCATATGAATATGCGGGTCGAAGTACTTGAGCATGGTAAATCCTCGTCAAGGAAAAGGAGTCGTTGAGTGTCAGTTCTGTGAGGTGCCGGCCAGGTGCTTGTGCCATTCCGGCGGCAAGCGTTGCTGCTGATTCAGGCCAGCCAGGCGCTGGCGTTGCGCCGGGCTGAGCAAGTCGAAGGCAATCACTCGGGACAGCCCGGCGGACACCGTTCGTTCGGCGGCAAGCTGTTCGTCCAGCAGGTCGAGGGCCAGCTGGTTGAGGGTGACGCTGTGTCGTTGGGTCAGGCCGATCAGGCGTCGTATATCGAGCCCCATGCCCAGTGCCTTCAGCACCAGTTGATGAAAGGCCCGTTCGCTGTAGTGACGTGAGGGGTAGAGGGTGTCGAGCGCGAGGGCGGCGAACACCTGGCTGTTGCTGGTGCGCCCGGCTTGCAGTGCTAGTTCCACGCAAAGCCCGCGACTGTCGAGCCAGTCGAGGGCCTTCAGGGTGGCGATTTTTTCTTGATCGTCACCCCACAGGAACAGTTGGCGCAGCAACGGCAGTTGCCCTGCGAGGGGCTGTTGCTCCAGGACCTGAGCCAGCAACAATGCCCGCGCCAGTTGGACACTGCTCCAGTCGGGACTGTGGGGCAGCGATTGCTCCTTGAGGTTGCGCTTGCACTGGCTGCTCAACAGCGCCGCGGTATTGCCGTCCGGGCGTTGGGCAAGCTGCTCCTGGGCCTGGCGCCACCACTGCAGCTCGGTGTCATCGAGCTGTTGGGTGAGGGCCTGGTGTTGTTCGGCGAGGCAGTCGTGGCGTATTTCGAGAGCCGCCGATGGCGATGCAGTGACGTCCATGTTCATGTCGGTTTGATCCAGCGCTGGAAGTGTGGAAGCAGGAAAAACACCAGAACGCATAACAGGCTGCCCAGCGGCTGGTTGGCCACAGCCAGCACCAGGGCATCAAACAGTGGCAGAGCCGCCAGGCCAGCGCCGATAAAGGCACGGACTTGCCGTTGCTGCGGGTTAGCCAAGTGCTGCCAGTAATGCCAGCCCAGCCAGCCAAGCCAGAGCAGCAGCACCGGCCAGAACCAGGCGTTGTCGGAATAGATCGCCAGCGCCAGCGGGCTCAACATCAGCAGTAGAGGCAGGCGGCTGAGCAACTGGTTGTTGTGCTCCTGACGAGCCAGGTAGGTCAGGCCGCTGATGTAGACGCCAAGCAACATGGCGCACAGCCAGATCGGCTCCGGCGGCACCGCCAGGCTGGCCGCCGCCGTCAGGTAGAGGGCCGAGCGGCAGGCGCCCATCAGCCAGACGCTGTGGGCGTATTTCTTGTGCAGCAAGTTGTAGCCGAGGATGCAGCCCACCAGCAGGGTGGCGCTACCCAGCAACCAGTGCGGTTGATCGATCAACCGGCTCAGGCCCAATACCGAGGCCGCAGCCAGTATCAGCAACAGCGCAGTAGCCAGCCCCACTTGCTGGCGGCTGACCAGACCCAACGTGATAGGGCGGGGATTGTGGTGCTGTTGGTCCCAGTCGGCGTCCAGCAGGTCGTTCAATAACATGCCGGCCAGATACAGCAACGACAGCGCGGCCAACAGCAGGATCCACACCAGCGACGACGGCGGCGCCAGCGCACCGGCGCTGCTGGCCAGCAGGGCGGCGGCCAGGGTGTTGGTCCACACGGTGGGCAGGTTGGATACCCGACCGAGGGTCATCCAGGTTTTCAGGTTCAGTGGTATCTGGCTCATTGCGCGCAGCCCTCGCTGAGGGTAAGCGCCGGATCGATGCGGGTCGACAGCCGTTGCAGCGCCTGTTCCATCCGCGCGGCATCGATCTCATGCAGGTCCACCGACTCGCCGATCCGGCTGAGCATTGGGATGGAGAGTTGCCCGCCCAGGTGCTGGCGGAATTCCTCCAGCCCAAGCAAAACCTGTGAGCGTCCCTGTGCATCTTTCAAGCTCAGTTCCGGCGGGCTCAGGCTGAAGCCGAGCTTGAGCAGCAGGTCCAGCACCCGCCCGGTGTCGGCATCGCTCAACAGCCCCAGGGCATTGGCATAGAGCCCATCCAGCGCCATGCCCACCGCCACGGCTTCACCATGGCGCAGTCGGTGCTGGCTGAGGTTTTCCAGTTTGTGCGCGGCCCAGTGCCCGTAATCCAGTGGCCGTCCGTTACCGCGCTCGAAGGGGTCGCCGGCACCGGTGATGTGTGCCAGGTGCAGTTCGGCGCAGCGGCGAATGGCATAGCGGCTGGCCGAGTGATCGAAGTGGGCGAGGGCGTCAGCCTGTTGCTCCATCCATTGGAAGAAGGCCTGGTCTTTGATCAGCGCCACTTTTACCGCCTCGGCCAGCCCGGCGATCTGGTCGCGGCGAGTCAGGCTGGTCAGCAGCTGGAAGTCGTTGATTACCGCGGTGGCGGGGTAGAAGGCGCCCAGCAGATTCTTCTGGCCGAAGGCATTGATGCCGTTTTTCACCCCGATGCCGGCGTCGTTCTGCGCCAGTACGGTGCTCGGGATGCGGATCAGGCGAATGCCACGGTGGAAGGTGGCGCAGGCGTAGCCCACCGCATCCAGCACCGCACCGCCGCCCAGGGCCAGTACATAACAATGGCGGTCCAGTCCATGCTGCAGCATGTCGCTGTAAAGCTGTTGCAACACCTGTGAATCCTTGCTCAGTTCGCCGGCCGGCACCGCAATCGGCGCGGCCTGCAAATGCAGGTCCGTCGCATGGGCGGCAAAGTAGGCGTCGATCTGTTCCAGCAATTTCGGGGCGCTTTGCAGCAGTTGTTCATCGGCGAACACCAGCACCGTCACCGGGCCCCGGTGCTGTGGGGTGAGTCGTGCGGTGAGCTGGTGGTGCAGACAAGGATTGGACGGCTCGAACAGGTGATCGGTGAACACCACCGGGTAGTCGTAACGGACCTCGAAACGCCCGTGCAGGGGGTGCTCGGCTTTTTGCTTGCGCAAGGTCTTGAACAGGCTGTACCCGGCGATAAACAGCCCGGGCAACACCATGCTGGCGAGGAGGGTCACCAGCAGCGCGTTCTGCTCGACGAGGTAGATGCCGATGGCGCTGTAGGCCAGTGCCAGACCTGCATTGGCCAGGGTGGTCACTAACACGAACGCGGGCAGCGGATAACGTTGCATCCCGGCGGCCACCACCGAGGTTTCGGCCAATACCGGCACCCCGCGCAGGCAGATCAACGACAGCGTGCCCAGCTTGTATGCCAGCTGCCCCGGCTGGCGCTGATGCAGGCCCAGGCGGCCGGACAGCAGCCGAAAATAGCCCGCCCCCAGCGCATACCCCAGCCCGGCTCCAAGGCACAGCCCCACGAAAATCACCAGGTAGCCGCCAACAGCGCCGAGCATGGCCACGGCCAGCAGCGCGACCATGCTCGAAGGCACCGGCAGCACCACGTCCAGCGCGAGCAGGGCGATCAGCAGCAGGGCCAGGTTGAGTTTTTGGGTGGGAGTGGAAGGCTGGTACAGGTTGAGATGGGTCAGGAAGTCCTGGATCTGTTGTTCGAACAACAGAAAGCTGGCGATCACCAGGCCTGAGAAGCAAAGCAATGAAATCCAGAAATGACCGGCAGGCCCCCGTTGCGAGAACGCACGATACCCATGGCTGCGCTTCATCAAGCATCCCTCTTTATTTTTATGACTGATTCCGTGTCAGTAATTAAAAGCAGCGTCTGGTTGTTTTTAGATCAATAGATTCTCTCGCCTGAGGGGCTGGTTTATGTACGGTTTGGTTACGCCTGTAGAGATAGTTCTGAACTTAGACGGTCGTGGTGTTTTTGCAAGGCGGCCTGATGGCAATCTGGTTTTTTCACCTGCGTAAACGCGACCCGTAGCAGCTGCCGAGCCCGCGAGGCTGCGTTCGGCGGCGAAGCCGTCGTGAAATCGGATATCGCGGTGTGTCAGGGAAACCTTGCACGCAGGGTTTGCGACGGCTGCGCCGCCGAACGCAGCCTCGCAGGCTCGACAGCTGCTACAAAAAAGCGCGGCGCGGCTATCGATGCTCATGAGTCGATGTTAAAAAATGTTATTTTAAAAAAATACTTCACATAATCTGTTCATTGGTGGATTATCTGCTCAACCAGTGTCAAGCGATCGTAGCTGCCATTGTGTTGGGCGATCCGCTGGCCATGCCTCCGGTGCCCATCTCTACATCGCGGCCCGCCGCCTGCGCTTTACCGGCGTGGAACAGGCCGTTGCTTCCCTCAGGAGTACCCCATGAATAACAAGAATGTCGGTGTTGTCGGTCTGGGCGCGATGGGGCTGGGCATTGCCCGCTCACTGTTGCGCAGTGGTTTCAATGTGCATGCCTGTGATGTGCGTGCGCAGGTGACTGAACAGTTTGCCGGGGAGGGCGGCGTGGCGTGCTCTTCGCCCGCGCAGATGGCCGCGACGTGCGACGTGATCATTACCGTGGTGGTGAACGCCGAGCAGACCGAAACCGTATTGTTTGGCGAGGGTGGCGCTGTCGCTGCGTTGCGCCCTGGCAGCCTGGTGATCGGTTGCGCCACCGTGGCCCCGACCTACGCCGTCGACCTGGGCCAGCGCCTGACCGCCCAAGGCTTGCTGTATCTGGATGCCCCGATTTCCGGTGGCGCGGCCAAGGCGGCTGCCGGTGAAATGACCATGATGACGTCCGGCCCGGCCGCCGCTTATGCCAAGGCCGAAGCGGTACTGGCGGGCATGGCCGGCAAGGTTTATCGCCTGGGTGACAGCCATGGCCTGGGCTCCAAGGTCAAGATCATCAACCAGCTGCTCGCCGGGGTACACATCGCGGCCTCTGCCGAAGCCATGGCGCTGGGCCTGCGTGAAGGGGTCGATGCCGATGCGCTTTACGAAGTGATCACCCACAGCGCCGGCAATTCCTGGATGTTCGAAAACCGCGTGCCGCACATTCTCAAGGCTGATTACACGCCATTGTCCGCGGTGGATATTTTCGTCAAGGACCTGGGCCTGGTGCTGGATACCGCGCGGGCCAGCAAATTCCCGCTGCCGCTGTCGGCCACTGCCCACCAGATGTTCATGCAGGCGTCCAGTGCCGGCTTCGGGCGTGAAGATGACTCGGCGGTGATCAAGATTTTCCCTGGCATCGAGCTGCCGACTGCCAAGACCGAGCCTGTTTGAGGAACGCACCATGAGCACAACCACTGCACGCCCATTGCTGGGCTGCATCGCCGACGATTTCACCGGTGCCACGGACCTTGCCAACATGTTGGTGCGCGGCGGTATGCGCACCGTGCAAAGCATCGGCATTCCGAGCAGCGAAGTGGCGGCCGGGCTCGATGCCGATGCGATCGTCATCGCCCTGAAGTCGCGCACCATTCCAGTCGCTGAAGCAGTCGAGCAATCCCTCGCCGCGCTGGCCTGGTTGCGTGAGCAAGGCTGCGAGCAGATTTTCTTCAAGTACTGCTCGACGTTCGATTCCACCGGGGGCGGCAATATTGGCCAGGTCAGCGAAGCACTGCTGGCGGCGCTGGGCGGCGACTTCACCCTGGCGTGCCCGGCGTTCCCGGAGAATGGCCGGACGATCTTTCGCGGCCACTTGTTCGTGCAGGATCAACTGCTCAGCGAGTCGGGCATGCAGCATCACCCGCTGACGCCGATGACCGATGCCAACCTGGTTCGGGTGTTGCAATCGCAGACCCATCTGAACGTCGGCCTGTTGCGCTACGACACCATTGCCCAAGGGGCCGAAAAGGTACGCGGGCGCATCGCCGAACTGCGGGCTGAAGGTGTCGGCATGGCGATTGCTGACGCCTTGTCGGACCAGGATCTGTACACCCTCGGCACTGCTTGCGCCGACTTGCCATTGCTGACTGGCGGTTCGGGGCTGGCCTTGGGTTTGCCGGAAAACTTCCGTCGCGCCGGTAAATTGCGCGACCTCGATGCCTCGAAACTCCCGGCGGTGGCCGGTGGTGAAGTGGTGTTGGCCGGCAGCGCTTCGATCGCCACCAATGGCCAAGTTTCAGCCTGGCTCGAAGCCGGTCGACCCGCGCTGCGGATCGATCCGTTGGCCCTGGCAGCTGGCGAACCCGTGGTGGCCCAGGCCCTGGCCTTCGCCAAGAACAATGAACAAACCGTATTGATCTACGCCACCAGCGCACCGGATGAAGTGAAGGCGGTGCAACAGCAACTCGGCGTCGAACGGGCCGGTACCTTGGTGGAGAATGCCTTGGGTGAGATCGCTCAGGGCCTGCGCCAGAGCGGCGTACGGCGCTTCGTGATCGCCGGCGGTGAAACCTCGGGCGCGGTGGTTCAGGCGCTGGGAGTACAACTGCTGCAAATTGGCGCGCAGATTGATCCGGGTGTGCCGGCAACCGTCAGCAGCACCGATGAACCTCTGGCCCTGGCGCTCAAATCAGGCAACTTCGGTGGTCGGGATTTCTTCAGCAAAGCGCTGAAGCAACTGGCCCAGACCGGAGGTGCGCAATGAGTAATGAAAACGCCCTGCGCGAAGAAATCTGTGACGTTGGCCGCAGCCTTTACGAGCGCGGTTACACCGTCGGCAGCGCCGGCAATATCAGCGCGCGGCTGGATGACGGCTGGCTGATCACGCCGACTGACGTGTGCCTGGGCCGCCTCGACCCGGCGACCATCGCCAAGGTCAATCTGGCTGGCGAATGGGTGTCCGGTGACAAGCCGTCGAAGACATTGGCGCTACATCGCCAGGTCTACGACCGCAACCCGAGTGTCGGTGGCGTGGTGCATACCCATTCCACTCATCTGGTGGCGTTGACGCTGGCGGGTGTCTGGCAACCGAACGACATCCTGCCGCCGCTGACGCCGTACCAGGTGATGAAAGTCGGGCATATCCCGTTAATCAGCTACCAGCGTCCCGGCTCGCCAAAGGTAGCCGAACAGGTCGCACAACTGGCCAACAGTGTTCGCGGCGTGATGCTCGAACGGCTGGGTCCGGTGGTCTGGGAGAGTTCGGTATCCAGGGCCAGTTACGCCTTGGAAGAACTCGAGGAAACCGCGCGGCTGTGGCTGATGAGCAATCCCAAGCCCGAACCGCTCGATCAGGCAGCACTGGACGAGCTGCGAACGGCCTTCGGTGTGCACTGGTAGTGCGCTGAAGTTTTTTAACACGATAGACCGATAAAGCAGGCCCCGTTCGGGAGACGCGCAACGGCTCCCACGACCCCGGCTTGCCTGAAAAATACAATAACAAGAGGACATCCAGGCATGACTCACCTTCACTGCGGCATTTTCAGACCCGGTTGCAGCACCCTTGTGTTCACCCGGCGCGGAGGGCTTGTGAAATGAGCCCGTTAATCCTGATGGTTACCGCGGGGCTAGGGATCGCTCTGTTGTTGTTTTTGGTGCTCAAATACAAGTTCCAGCCGTTCGTGGCGTTGATGCTGGTGAGCATTCTGGTGGCGCTGGTGGCCGGGGTGAAACCGGCCGATCTGGTCGCCACCATCGAAGGCGGCATGGGCAAAACGTTGGGCCACATCGCGATCATCATTGCCCTGGGCGCGATGATCGGGCGGATCATCGAACTCTCCGGCGGTGCCGAGGCGCTGGCCAAGACGCTGATCAGCCGTTTCGGCAATCGACGCACACCGCTGGCGCTGACGATTGCCGGGTTCATGGTCGGGGTGCCGGTGTTCTTCGAGGTCGGTGTGATCATCCTGATGCCGCTGGCCTATGGCGTCGCTCGCAGTGCGCGCAAGCCACTGTTGGTGTTTGCGTTGCCGATGTGTGCTGCGTTGCTGACCGTACACGCCTTCCTGCCGCCACACCCCGGCGCGGTGGCCGCTGCCAGTCAGTTGGGTGCCGACCTCGGTCGCGTGTTGATGTTCGGTCTGCCGATCACCGCGTTCCTCTGCTATGTCGGTTACCGCGTGGCCGGGCGCATGACCCGTCGGGTGTACCCGATGACCGACGATATCCGCGCCGAAGTCTATGGCCCGCATGTCACCAACGAAGACCTGGTCGCCTGGGCCAATGGCAACGGCAAGAGCGCTGAACGAGCTGCCGTGGCCGCGTCGCACATGGGCCTGGAAGAGTCCACTAGCGCTATCGTTTCCAAGTTGCCGCCAGCACCCGCGCCGGGTTTTGGCATGATCGTCAGCCTGATCGCGCTACCGATCATTCTGATTCTGCTGGGAACACTGTCCAACTCGTTGCTGCCTGCCGACTCGGTCCTGCGCGGCATCATGACCGTGCTCGGTGCGCCATTGGTGGCGCTGCTGATCGACACCTTGCTGTGTGCCTGGTTGCTGGGTTCGCGTCGGGGCTGGAGTCGTACCCAGGTGTCTGACGTGATCGGTTCGGCCTTGCCAGGCGTGGCCATGGTGATTCTGATTGCCGGTGCCGGCGGTGTGTTCGGCAAGGTGCTGGTGGATACCGGCATCGGCGCCGTCGTCTCCGATTTGCTGCGCACCACCGGTCTGCCGGTCCTCGCGCTGGGCTTTCTGCTGACCATGCTGCTGCGTGCGGTTCAGGGTTCGACCACGGTGGCGTTGGTGACCACTGCCGGCATCATCAGTCCGCTGATCGCGACCCTCAACCTCACGGCGAATCACATGGCACTGTTGTGCCTGGCCATGGGCGGTGGCGGGTTGGCCATGTCCCACATCAACGACGCCGGTTACTGGATCTTCACCAAACTGTCCGGGCTGAACGTGGCCGACGGCCTGCGCACCTGGACCGTGCTGACCACCTTGCTCGGCACGTTGGGTTTCGGTATTACCTTGCTGATCTGGCCGTTTGTCTAACCTTCTGTCCAAGGAGCTACCATGCCTCGTTTTGCTGCCAACCTCAGCATGCTCTATCCGGAACATGAGTTTCTGGATCGCTTCGCCGCCGCTGCCGCCGATGGTTTCGAAGCGGTGGAATATCTGTTTCCCTACGACTACAGCGCCCAGGAACTCAAACAGCGCCTGAGCGATAACGGCCTGGTGCAGGCGCTGTTCAACGCACCGCCCGGCGATTGGGCGGCGGGTGAGCGGGGCACGGTGTCGTTGCCGGGCCGGGAGAGTGAATTTCGCACCGGTTTCGATCGCGCACTGGAATACGCCGCCGTCCTGGGCAACTCACGCATCCATGTGATGGCCGGGTTGTTGCCGTCGGAAAGTGATCGACCACGGCATCACGGCGTGTACCTGGAGAACCTGGCCTATGCCACCGCGCAGGCCGCCAAGGTCGGCGTCACCGTGCTGCTGGAACCGATCAACACACGCGACATGCCGGGCTTTTTCCTCAACCGCCAGGATCAGGCCCAGGCCATCTGCAAGGAAGTGGGCGCCAGTAACCTGAAGGTTCAGTTCGATTGCTACCACTGCCAGATCGTCGAAGGTGACCTTGCCACCAAACTGCGTCGGGACTTCGCCGGCATCGGTCATATCCAGATCGCCGGTGTACCGGATCGCCATGAGCCGGACCTGGGTGAAGTCAACTATCCCTATCTGTTCGAGCTGATCGACGAGTTGGGTTATGACGGCTGGGTAGGGTGCGAATACCGGCCCCGTGGCAACACGTCGGCCGGCTTGCAGTGGTTGCGTGACTGGAAGGCGCGCTAACGCCTTACAGGTTGTTATCGGAAGGCAACAGCAGCTCGACACCCTGCTTGCGGATGCTATCGGCCGCGGCAGGGGTCAGTGCGTCGTCGCTGAGGATGATGTCGAACTGCTCGAGCCCGGCGATCCGGTACATGCTGAACGTGCCGTACTTCGAACTGCTGGCCACCAGCACCACTTGCGAGGCCGATTGCATCGCGACTTGCTTGACCTCCACCTTCAGCGCCGAAGGCGTGGTGAGGCCGCGACGCAAATCCCAGGAACTGGTGGAAATGAAAGCGATATCGGTGACGATCTGACGCAAGGTGGCCACCGCCAGCCCACCCACGCACGATTGATTCGAATGATCCAGTTGCCCGCCGGTGTGAATCACCGTGACATGGGGCGCATCGATCAGCGCCTGGACAATCCCGAAGTCGTTGGTCACCACCGTCATTCCCGACAGCGCCTTGATGTACGGAACGATCTCCAGCGTGCTGGTGCCCGCATCCAGATAAACCGTCATATCGGCATGCAACAGCCGCGCGGCCAGCTTGGCCATCGCCTGCTTCTGCGGCAACTCGACCACCGCCTTGAACTGATGACTGGGCTCGCTGTGGAGCTGGCTGGCGATTCGCACGCCGCCAGTGACCGAGTAAGCACGGCCTTCCTGTTCAAGCAGCGCGATATCGCGGCGGATGGTCATGTGCGAGCAGTCGAACATTTCCATCAATTGATGAACGCTCAGCACCTGATGCTTGCGCAGCTGGCGCAGCATCAATTCACGGCGCTGTTCAGGAATCATCGGTGCGCCGCTGTCGGCGGCGATGTCCTTTTGACTAGGCATTCAGGCTCCAGAATGAAGAAATCCACAGACAAGGAAAGCGGGACCCACATAGTAGCGAATCTACAGTAAAGGAACGAGTTGTTGCGGATCACTGTTCTGGTGGCGGCAGCCTCAATCCAGATCCCGGCGAATGGCGTCCAGGCGTTCGTCGAGCAATGGGGTGAGGAGGGCGTAGCACTGCGCTGGGGTGATGGACACAGTCGTTGTCCCGATCAGGCAGTGTTGCAGTTGTTCGAGCGCCGTGTGCAGCGAACGGGGAGCGTGTTTGAGCAAGCGTTCGTGCAGGTACTGCAATTGAATCAGCATTTCCAACGGGCAACTTCGATGGGCGGCGGCGCGTACCGACAGCCCGCGCAGTCGTCCCAACTCTTCAAGCTCCCAGCAGCGCGCGGCAATGCTGGGGGGCGCCAGGCTGAGCGCACAGCGTTGCAGTTCGAGGTGCTGGATGGCGCCGAGCAGGTCTTGCAGCAAGCGGCAATGACCATCGAAATCCGCCGGCTCGCGGCGTAACGCATTCCAGGCCTGGCACTGTGCGGAATACGGCCACTCCCTCCAGCGTTGGTCGAGCGCGTGCCCCAATGCCTGGCAACGTTGTTGCGCCTCGCGGGTGACTTGTCCGCCGAGACCGCGATGCTGCTGTAGTCCTTGTAGCAGGTCGAGACCGAGCAACAGCGCCAGCCTTAGTCCGGTGTCACCCTGCGGCAGACGGACTTGGCGGGATGGCCCATCGTCGAATGCTGTGGCGAGTGCTGGATTCATGGGCGGCTTCCGACGGTGAGCTGGTTGAGATAACGGGTCAGGTTGTGCAGCGCATTGGTTTGCGTGCTCTGTTCCTGCACCGCGCCATTGACCTGTTGCAACTGTTCGCTGAGGGCATGATTGGCTAACTGATGCTCGCTGAGCGCCTGTTGCATGGCGCCGAGCTGTTGCAGATTGCTCTGGCTATGTTGCGCCAGGTCGTCGAGATTGGCGGCGAGCTGTTCGCTCTGTTGGCTACCAGTTGCCAGCAGCTCGCGGTGTTCCTTGACCTCGCCATCCACTTGGCGCACGGCCAGGGCGATCGCCGTCGCGGCGCTGGTGATTTCGTGGGTCGCCCGGTCGGTGGCCTGGGCCAGGCTGCGGACCTCATCGGCGACCACGGCGAAACCGCGCCCGTGCTCGCCGGCGCGGGCCGCCTCGATGGAGGCATTGAGCGCAAGCAACTGGGTCTGTTTGGCCAATGCCTGAATGCTGTTGACCGTGCTTTCCACGGCGGTCGTACGTTGCAGCAACGCGTCCACGGCATGTGCGGTGTTGCCCAAGCGGTGCTGAATGGCGCGCATGCTGTCACCCACTGAGCGCGCTTCCAGGCACCCGGTTTCGCTCTGGGCATGGGCGTTGGCAAAGGCTGCCAGCGCGCCTTGGGCCAGGGCATCGATGCTGTGCAGGGTCTGATCGATCTGTTCGCTGGCGGCGGCGATCATCGCGATGCGCTGGCTCTGTTCCTGACCTTGGTCGCGGGCCTGTTGGGCCATCTGCTCCAGGGCACGGCTGGCGAACTGCACTTCGCTGCGCAAGCGTTCGTTGTTGCGCAGTTGCAGGCTGGCGGCCACCAGCAGCGTCGCGGGGTCGGCATCCTGGGAGCTGCGCAGCAGTTGTGCCAGTTCCGTGTCCCAGAATATCTGTAGCTGGCGTTGATGACGCTCGCGCAGCTGCCAGGCGCATCCCAGGTACAGCACGCCAGGTATCAGGGTCAATGCGCCTGCGGGCTGTTCGGCCAGCGCGAGACCACAGGCGCCGAGGGCTAATCCGAGCGGTAGCCAGAAGCCGATCCTGCTGCGTTCGAGCAGGGCTCTGCCAGGTTCGAACAAGGCTTTGGCGAATGAAGTGCCGGCCGGGTGCGATGTGCCGCCATCGCTGCGCAGATGAACGATGGCGTGACCCGGTGGGTGCATTCCTTGAGCGGACATGAGGATTTCCTTCTGATGCCGGGATGAAAGCAAAAACGGCGCACGCTCTCCTGCCGCAATGGGCAGGGGAGCGGACGCCGTTGTCCGAGATGTTTGCCAAACCATCGTTGTTGATGGCTCAAGCCTGATCAAAAGCCTAAGCAAGTTGTTTGCCAGCCTTTGTGCTCGACAACGGATCAGCCTGTCACCCCGCGGTGGAAGGAGAATTGCATCTGATGGCTACAGGGCTGTGAAGGCCGCACAGGCGAGCAACGCACCAGTCGCGGGAATGGCAGAGCCGCCGTGCTCTGTTCTGGTTCGTGCCCATCCGCACCGGGCGCACACTTGGTAGCAGCTGTCGAGCCTGCGAGGCTGCGTTCGGCTGCGAAGCAGTCGTGAATCCGGCTGATGCGGTCTACCTGACACACCGCGAGTTCTGGTTTTACGACTGCTGCGCAGCCGAACGCAGCCTCGCGAGCTCGACAGCTGCTACGGCCAAACTCAGGCTAGGCAGCTGCTACGGATCGCATTGCGGCTTACGCAACGCAAGAAAATCCGGCATCGTTAGTTCATGAATTTCTGAACTAACTATTTGCTGCAGCCTATTCAATCGCTTGTCGCCCTAGCCTTAGGATTCGTCTCACGGGACCGCAGCCATCAGAGCAGCGGCCCGCTGCAACTTCTTTCGACTGCCCAGTAACGCCAGCCCAATAGCGGGTGGCCTGACGCAGCCGAGAGGAATGCATGAAGCTAGAAATTTTCCGCACGTTATGGGGCTATACCGCCAGCAAGGCACAGGCCCTGGATGAACTGCTCGCCGCCGGCTTCGATGGCCTCGAAGCGCGCCTGCCACTGCAGGCCGATGAGCGTGGCGAGTTCGGCGCTTTCCTGCGCAGTAATCAAGTTCCCTACATCTGCACACTGTTCAGTGCCTACGATGTATTGCCCGACCAGAACGCCACGCCCACCCAACACTTGGCCGACATTGATCGCAAACTGGGCTGGGCCTCGGAGCTGACCCCACGTTTCGTCAATCTGCTGGCAGGCAACGACCGCTGGCCGCAGGCATTGCAGGTCGAATTTTTCGGCCAGGCCATGGAACTGGCCGCCAGGCATGGCGTGTTCTGCAGTTTCGAGACGCATCGCGCCCGTTCCCTTTACAGCCCTTGGGTGACCCTGGAGCTGATCCGCCAACTGCCGGGCCTGCGTTTCACCAGTGACGTCAGCCACTGGGTGGTGTGCTGTGAGCGACTGCTGGACGATCCGGCCGACGATCTTTCGGCCTTCGTCGAACGCGTGCATCACATCCAGGCTCGGGTCGGCTACGACCAAGGCCCGCAAGTCCCCCATCCCGCCGCCCCGGAATATGCCCGTGAACTGGCGTTTCATCAGCGCCACTGGGAGGCCGTCTGGACCTCTCAGCGCGAACGTGGCTACCCGGTCAGCACCTTGACCCCGGAGTTCGGTGCCGACGGTTATCTGCACCACTTGCCCTTCACCAACATGCCGGTGGCCGACCTCTGGACCTTGAACCAGTGGATGGCTAGGACCGAGCGCGAACACTTCGACCGTTTCACCCGTGAAGGAGCCCGCCATGCGTAACACCTCGCCAACCCAAGCCAACTTCAACAGCATTCCGGTGGTGAACATCGCCGGGCTCTTCAGTATCGAACTGGAGCACCGCCTGGCAGTGGCCGAGCAACTGGGCCGCGCCGCCAGCGATGTGGGCTTTCTGTACATCACCGGGCACGGCATCGATCCGGCGCTGATCGAGGGCCTGCGCCAGGCGGCCAGGGATTATTTTGCGCAACCGCTGGACGCCAAGATGCGCCACTACATCGGCGCCTCGGAAAGCCACAAGGGCTTCGTGCCCGAAGGCGAGGAGGTGTATTCCAAGGGCAAGCCGGATCACAAAGAAGCGTTCGATATCGGCTTCGAAGTGCCAGCGGATGACCCGCTGTTCCTCAACCGTACACCGCTGCTGGGGCCGAACCACTGGCCCGACGTGCCGGGCTTCCAGAGCACGGTCCAAAACTACTATCAGGCGGTGTTCGCGCTAGGCCGCCGGCTGTTCGATGGCTTCGCCTTGGCCCTGGGGCTGGAGGAGGGTTACTTCGACGCGCTGGTGACTCGCCCACCCTCCAAGTTGCGGCTGATCCATTACCCCTTCGACGCCGATGTCGTCGACGCTCCGGGCATCGGCGCGCATACCGACTACGAGTGCTTCACCATCCTGCACGCCGATCAACCGGGGCTGGAGGTGCTCAATGATCAGGGGCAGTGGATCGACGCGCCGCCACTACCCGACGCGTTCGTGGTGAACATCGGCGACATGCTGGAAGTCATGACCGCAGGTGCCTTTGTCGCCACTGCCCACCGGGTGCGCAAGGTTGCTCAGGAGCGCTACAGCTTCCCGCTGTTCTACGCCTGCGACTATCACACGCTGATCAAGCCGCTGCCGGCATTCGCCAGGGATGACCGGGAGTACGAGGCGCTGGCGATTGGCGAGCACATGTGGAGCCAGGCCTTGCAGACCTACCAGTACCTGCGCAAACGCGTGGAGAGCGGCGAGCTTGAGTTGCCGTCCCGGGCCCGAAAACCATCGTGTTTCGGCCATCTGAAGAACACCACCTCTCATTCCTAAAAAAACAACCCACGGAGCTTCCCACCATGAAAAGCCACAACGCCCTGACCAAACTGAGCCTGCTCGCCGCCGGCCTGTTCTGCGCCAGCACCGGCTTCGCCAGCACCGCGACCCCCGGTGTGTTGAAGGTCGGTATGGAAATCACCTACCCACCGTTCGAGTCCTACGACGCTGACAAGAATGTGGTCGGTTCCGATCCTGAGTTGGCCCACTCCCTGGCCAAGGCGATGAGCGTCAAGGCCAACTTCGTCGACACCAAGTTCCCCAATCTGATCAACGGCCTCAACGCCGGGCATTACGACGCGATCATTTCCGGCATGTACATCACCCCCGAGCGCCAGCTCCAGGCCCGCACCATCGCCTACGCCAATACCGGCGCGGCGATCATGGTGCCCAAGGGCAGCGAGTTGAGCCCGCAGGTTCCCGAGGACTTGTGCGGCCTGAAGATCGGCCTGGAGCAGGGCACCACCTGGGTTGCCAAGTTCAACCAGTTATCCAGCGACTACTGCGTGCCGAACAACAAAGGCGCGATCACCGTCAACGAATACCCCTCGGCTCCCGAAGTGACGCAGGCGCTACTGTCGAAAAACATTCAGGCCCAGGTGGAAATCGCCGGCGCCGCGCACATGATCGCCCAGCGCACCAACGGGCGGGTCGTAGTCAGTTCGCAGAAGCTGGTTTACCCGCAGACCTTGGGCATCTACGTGAAGAAAGACGCCGACGCTACTTATCAGGCGCTGGTCAAGGCGCTGGCCGACAGCAAGGCCAACGGTGAGTACGCCGCCATTCTCAAAAAATACGACCTGGAACCGGTCTCCGAGTAATGGCTGAAACCGCGCCCTCGGTCGAGGGCGCGGCGAGCACGAGGTGTCTATGCAATTCGACTGGTCTTACTTTATTTCGCTGTTCTCCAAGACTGACTTCTGGGCGGCGAGCCTGACCGTCATCGAACTGAGCGCCCTGGCCTGGTTCCTGGGGATGTTGCTGGGCTTCATCCTGGCGTCAGCCAAGCTGTCCGGCTCGCCCTGGCTGCGCCTGCCGGCGTCACTCTACATCTGGTTCTTTCGCAGCATTCCGCTGCTGGTGTTGGTGGTCTTCATCTACAACCTGCCGCAGCTGCTGCCCGGTGCCGGGCCGGTGCTGTCGGTACCGTTCTATTCCGGCCTGTTGGCGCTGGTGGTCACCGAGGCCGCCTACATGGCTGAAATTCATCGTGGCGGGCTGATCTCGGTCGCCAAGGGCCAGAAGGAAGCCGGCCGCGCCCTGGGTATCGGCCTGCTCGGCCTGCAACGGCTGATTGTGATTCCCCAGGCCTTTCGTATCTCACTGCCGACCTTGATCAACGAATACATCACGGTGGTCAAACTGACGTCGTTGATCTCGGTGATTTCATTGACCGAACTGTTGACCGTCGGCCAGCGCCTGTATGCGCAGAACTTCCTGGTGATGGAAACCCTGGCGGCGGTGGGTGTGTACTACGTGCTGATCGTCACGCTGTTCGGCTTTGCCCTGCAGCGTCTGGAACGCTACCTGGACCTCAACCTGCGGACCCCGCAAACCCTCGACAGCGCCTCGACACAAGTGCTGCGTGACAGTCTGGCGCCTGTTCTATCGAGCAAGCTATCGAGCAAGCTCAAGCCGCCATCCAAAGGCGCCGCCCCGGCCCTGCAACTGCAGGGCGTGCACAAACGCTACGGCGATCATCATGTGCTCAAGGGCATCGACCTGAAGGTGCAAAGTGGCCAGGTGATTTCGATCATCGGCCCGTCCGGCTCCGGCAAGACTTCGCTGATTCGCACGGTCAATGGCCTGGAGCGCATCGATCAGGGCGAAATCCTGCTGTTCGGGGAGGGCTTCATCAATGCCGAGGACAAACCGGATGGCCGTCGGCTTCGTCAGGGTGTACGGCGCATCGGCATGGTGTTCCAGAACTTCAACCTGTTCCCGCACCGCACGCTGCTGGACAACATCAGCCTTGCCCCTCGTTATCACGGTGTCGGTCGGGCACTGAGCGAACAGCGCGCCTGCCAGTTACTCGACAAGGTCGGCCTGTTGGCACACGTCCACAAATATCCGCATCAGCTGTCCGGCGGCCAGCAACAACGGGTGGCGATTGCCCGGGCCATGGCCATGGACCCGGATATCCTGCTGTTCGACGAACCGACCTCGGCGCTGGATCCGGAGCTGGTCGGCGAAGTACTCACGGTCATCAGCCACCTGGCCCGCGAAGGCATGACCCTGCTGATCGTCACCCACGAGATGGACTTTGCCCTGTCGATTTCCGATCGGGTGATCTTCATGGAAAACGGCCACATTCAGCTGGATGCCTCGCCACAGGCGATCCGCGAGCAGCCCGAGGCTCATAGAGTGCGGCGGTTCATGGGGTTGCAGGTGCCAGAGGAGGAGGGATGCCTGCCTTGAATGGGTTTAGCCGCGTGCCCTCAGAATTCCTATGGCGACAAATAGCGCTTTTGTATGCGCGCCAGGGTGCCGTCATCGCGAAGCGTTTCAACTGCCGCGCGCAAGTCTTGCACCAGTTGAGCGGAGCACTGCTTTGAGCAAGCGAGATAGAGCTGCGCACTGCTCATGACGGGGCTCATGTGCAGTGTACGCTCAGACACTTTCGGCCAGATGTATCGACTCTCCGGGACACCGTTGAACCAGGCATCGATGCGACCTTTCAAGAGCATCTGCGCGGGGTTGTCGCCAATGGTCAGGGGGTGGATCTGATCGTCGCTGAAGCCTTGTGCACGGAGGATTTCCTCCTGCGCACTGCCCAGGCCGACGCCGATCGCCCGGTAGGTTTGCTTCGCTTGTTCGAAGCTGTTCACCGGCCGGTCAAGGCTGAAAAAAGCACGCTCCATGGGCATGATCGGCGCGATCCAGGTGAAGCGATCTTCACGTTCCTGCGTGCGTGACAAAGGGGCGATCAGGATGTCCTGATTCTCGCTGACATGTTTCTGCGATCTGGCCCAGGGAAGAACATGGACATACGCGACATAGCCGGCGTTGGCAATGGCGGTCATCACGGCCTCGCCGACCATGCCGTGGCCTTTGGAGCCATCGACGAACGTCAGGGGCGGAGCGTCCGGGATATACAGTTCGAGCGGCAAGGGGGCGCCACTTGCGTGAAAGGCAATCAGCAGCGAAACCGACAGGCAGAACTTGAAAAGCGTCTTTGAGGTTCCGCTCATGATTGATCGTTCAGGCATTGAAAGTAGGGTGGAGCCACAATTCACCAGTGGTGTTGATCACAGGGATGATGAGTCTGTTTTGGGATTGGACCCGGTATGGACACGGCATTTTACGCAGACTTTGCGGCGCGACACATCCTCCCCCAAGTGAAGGTGTCATGCGCCAGAACGTCAAAATGTGAGAGCGGGAGTCAGTGCCCGCCCACCACCATATGACTGAACGGCGCCACATACGCCTGCAACGTCACCAGCCCGCCGACCAGAATCGCCAGCACCACGGAGTGGAAAAACACGTAGCGCAGGATTTCCCCTTCGTGGCCGTACCAGCGGGTAGCGGTGGACGCGACCACGATCGACTGGGCGTCGACCATCTTGCCCATGACCCCGCCAGAACTGTTCGCGGCGGCCATCAGCACCGGGCTCAGGCCCAGTTGCTCGGAGGTCACCCGTTGCAAGCCGCCGAACAGCACGTTGGAGGCCGTGTCCGAGCCGGTCAGGGCCACGCCGAGCCAGCCGAGCAGGGTGCCGAACATCGGATAGAAAATGCCCGTTGCGGCGAAGGCCAGGCCCATGGTGGCGTCGAGGCCCGAATAGCGGGTGAGAAAACCCAGGGCGAGCATCGCCACAATGGTGGTGAGCGAATAGCGCACTACCCACAGCGTTCGCAGGTAATGGTGCAGCAGTTGCGGGATGGAATAACCCATCAGCAGCCCGCCGAGGATCGCCGCGAGCAAGATGCCGCTACCGGTGCTGGTGAACCAGGTGAACTTGTAGATCGCGTCCTCGGTTTTCGGCGCAGGCACCACGGGCGGGACTTTCTCTATCTGTTGATGAATCGTGGTGAAGGTCACGGTAGGGGCAAAGATCGGGTTGGCCTCGCGCATCGGTTTGCCCTGAGGATCAAGCCTGGCCGAGTGGGTTTGCGGATCCATGGCCGGGCGGGTATCGAACAGGTTTTTGAAGCTCTGGGTGCCCCAGGCGAAAACGAACACCGTGAGGATGATCCACGGCATCCAGGCGCGCATTACGGCGGGTTTTGCATCGCTGGCAAAGGTCGCGCTGGCGACGGGTTTTTGGTCATGCTCCTCGGCAATTCTGGAATGGTCGACTCGCCCTGACAGGGCGGCCGAGGTATGCACCGTGGCCGGTTTCCAGACCCTGAGGAAACCGGTCAGGCAGGCCATGGAAATCAGCGCCGCGATCACGTCCACCAGCATCGGCCCGTGGTAGTTGGAGACGAGGAATTGCGGTATGGCGAAGCTGACGCCAGCGACCAGAATCGGCGGCCATATTTCCAGCATCTTGCGCCATCCGGCGAAGGCCCAGATCAGCCAGAACGGTACGATCACCGAGAAGAACGGCAACTGCCGACCGACCATCATCGACAGCTCCATTTCATCCAGCCCGGTCACTTTGGCCAGGGTGATGACGGGCGTGCCCAAAGCACCGAACGCCACGGGCGCGGTATTGGCGATCAACGCCAGGCCAGACGCGGCCAGAGGGGAGAAACCCAACCCGATCAAAATGGCCCCGGTTACCGCCACGGGCGTGCCGAAACCGGCGGCCCCTTCGAAGAAGGCACCGAAGCAGAAGGCAATCAGCAGCAATTGCAGACGTCGATCGTCGGTGATGCGCGCCAGGGAGTCTTGCAGCACTTTGAACGAGCCGTTCTCGGTGGTCAGCCGATGCAGGAAAATGATGTTGAGCACGATCCAGCCAATCGGCAACAGGCCGTTGGCGGCGCCGAACAGCGCGGCCGAGCCCGCCATGTTCGCGGGCATGCCGAAGGCGAAAATCGCGATCAGCAAGGCCGAACCCAGGGCCAACAACGCCGCCAGATGCGCCTTGATGTGGAAAAACGCCAGGGAAACCAGCATCACCACCACCGGCGTCGCCGCCATCATGGTTGAGAGCACCGGGTTACCGAAGGGGTCGTAGATTTGCTGCCAGACCATTTTCCACCTCTGCTTTTTATTGTAGGTAGCGCGGGGAAGGTGGCTTGAGTATAGGTGGCATTAGGCTGATGGCTTGGAAGGGGGGGCTCGCTTTGAACAGGCTGCTTTGCCGTCGGTAACGTGAATGAAAAAGCCCGGTTGGATGCTCAATGCTGTTCACTTAAACGCACTCCCAGTCATGCCTACCTTTGTGGCGAGCGAGCTTGCTCCGGGCGGCGTTCCGACGCTGGGCTGCGTAGCGGCCCCAAAAATCTGACAACCATTGCCGATTTTTGTGAGTGCTACGCACTGGAGCGCCAGCCCGGTCAAGCGGGAGCAAGCTCCCTCGCCACAGGTTTCTCTGACTCAAGACTCTCTTGGGTGAACGGCATTGCGGTCGGATGCCGGGTATTAGGGGCGCTGGAGTTTTTACAGGCAAAAAAAGAGCCTCAAAGCTCTTTGATGGGGAGGAAGTAGAGCCGAGAGGCTCAAGATGCGCATGAAACAAGTGGTGGGCTTATTGGGGTTCAGTTCACCCACCACCTACGCAACGGCCTAAACCTCCAACCGCTGCGTACCATTATCGTAGGAAGCCGTGGTTTAGCACTCAAGTACCATTAGTCTGCTGCCCCCGGCCAACCTGGTTGCAGTTGAATCAACGTCAAAAGATCGCAGCCTGCGGCGGCGCCCACAGGCGCGTAGGAGCTGCCGAAGGCTGCGATCTTTTGATCTCCAACTAACCCTGCCTGAACACCAACGCCTTCAACCCACACTCGACATCGGCATCGGGAAACTCCGGCGGATTCTCCAACCGTTGCTCAAACCGCAGGCTCGGTGCTTCGCGAGTGACGCCGTCGATGAGGAAGTCCGCGCCAAAGGCCGGATCATTCATGCAGGCCAGCACCGTACCCTGAGGGCTGAGCAACTCCGGCAGACGGCGTAGCACACGCTGATAATCCTTGGTCAGCAGAAAACTACCTTTCTGAAAGGACGGTGGGTCGATGATCACCAGATCATAAGGGCCGCTATTGATCACTTTGCCCCAGGACTTGAACAGGTCGTGGCCGAGAAAGCTCACCTTGCTCAAGTCATGGCCGTTGAGCCGGTGATTGTCGCGACCACGGCTCAGGGCCGCGCGGGACATGTCCAGGTTGACCACATGCGTAGCGCCTCCCGCGAGGGCGGCCACTGAAAACCCGCAGGTATAGGCAAACAGGTTTAGCACCCGCTTGCCATCCGCATTGGCCCGCACCCAATCGCGCCCATAGCGCATGTCGAGAAACAGGCCGGTGTTCTGTTTGCGGCCCAGGTCCACGCGATACTGCAGGCCGCCCTCGGTGATCGTCATTTCCTCGATCGGCTCCCCGATCAGCCATTCGGTGGTGCTTTCCTGCAAATAGCGATGTTGCAGCAGCAAGGTATGCGCGCCGGAGGTTTTCCACGCAGGCGCCTGCGTGATCGCCATCAGTCGCTGCTTCAAATCATCCAGCTGCGATGCTTGCGGCTCCTTGAACACGCAGACCAGCACCACGCCCTGGAGCCAGTCGACGGTCAATTGCTCCAACCCCGGCCAGCAGCGCCCACGGCCGTGAAACAGCCGACGGGTTTCTGCGGGGGCGGCCGCAAGTGCTGTCAGCAAATGGTCGTGGAGGATGGAGAGGGCGTCTGGATTCATCGGGCAAGGTCGGCAATGTAGAAGGGGGCGGCATTTTAACCACAATTACGCGCTGACAAACGGTCGTGTTTGTCGGCTTGAACAGAGAATGTCCAGGACAACCGCATCAAAAATGAATTTTCCGCGAAGTCCGCTGTTCATACCTGAATAGGAGGCGGATTTGAGCCCGCGCAACCAATGAAACAATCAGGGAGTGGCACAGTGATGAGTCCAGTATCGGCGGCGGGCGAGCATTTGTCTGACGGTTTGATTCTTGTGGTTGAGGACGACCCGTTGATCCTCGAGTTTCTTTGCGAAATTCTTCAGGAGGAAGGCTTTGCGGTTGAACCACAGATCAGCGCGGATGCGGCTTCGCAGTTTCTGGAGCAGCACGCGCCGGAGGTGGGGCTGTTGCTGACGGACATCACCATGCCGGGCAAACTCAATGGCGCGGACCTGGCCAATCAGTTTGGCGACCGTTGGCCAGACAAACCGATCATGATCATGTCCGGCTTCGAAACCCCGAAAAGCTCCGGGGTCAAGCATCCGGTTTCGTTCATCAGGAAACCCTGGGCGGTGGGGCAGTTGCTCGATTGTGTGCAACGCGCCTTGCAGTCGACCCGAACCGTGTAGGAGCTGGTGTACATTAGCGGACAACATTTGCCTGGCTCTTGCAAAAGGACGTCGCCCTTTGTCTGTCAAAACATCCCTGCTCAACAGGTCATTCCGTGGCTTGCTGTTCGATATGGACGGCACCGTCCTCAACTCCATCGCCGCCGCCGAGCGGATCTGGACAACCTGGGCCGTGCGCCACGGCGTCGATGTCGAAACCTTTCTGCCGACCATCCATGGCGTTCGCGCCATCGACACCATCAATCGCCTGGCGTTGCCAGGGGTAGATGCCGAAGCTGAAGCGGCGTGGATCACCGAGGCGGAAATCGATGATGTGGAGGGGATTGTCGAGGTGTCCGGCGCGGCGAATTTCCTCAAGTCGCTGCCCGCCCACCAATGGGCCATCGTCACCTCTGCGCCGCGGGCCCTGGCGTTGCGCCGAATGGCCGCGGCCGGTATTCCCGAGCCGGGCGTGATGGTTACCGCCGAAGACGTCAGCGCCGGCAAGCCCGACCCTGCAGGCTATCGGCTGGCGGCTCGTCGACTGCAGGTTGATCCAGCCGAGTGCCTGATCTTCGAAGACGCCGACGTCGGAATTCGCGCAGGCGAGGCGGCGGGTGCCAATATCATGGTCATCACCGCGACCCACGTTCATCCCCTTCAGACCCGGCACGCCACACTGGCCAGTTATGACTCGGTCGAAGTGCGTTTGGATCTCGACAGCCAAATCAGCCTGTACACACTCTCTTGATGCGAGTTTATGTGGGAGCGGGCCTGTGGCGAGGGGGCTTGCCCCCGTTGGGCTGCGAAGCGTCCCAAAATCTCTGATCTACCAAAGATCTTGTAAGTGCTACGCACTTAAACGGGGGCAAGCCCCCTCGCCACAGACTCGCTCCCACAATTGAAGTTAGATTTATTTCAGTAGATCCCCGGAATCAATCGCCAGCTACGGGCGCAATAAGCCTCGTATTCGCTGCCGAACTGCGTGCGTAACAGCGCTTCTTCAGAGCGAATGCGGGCGATCAGCGGTATCAACATCAGCGCCACCAGCAGCAACCCGACACCGGAACGAAAGGCCAGCGCCCAGCCCACGCCATTGATCAGCAGCCCCAGGTAGCTGGGGTTGCGCACATTCCGATAAATTCCGTCGGTGACCAGGCGGTGTCCTGGCTGAATCGCCACTAATCCGCTGAAGCGCTTGCCCAGTACAAACACCGGCCACATCCGCAACGCGCCGCCGCCAATGAATAGCAGCGCACCCAGCCAACGCACGCCCTCGCCACCGAAGGTCCAGAAGTCGATCCGGTCGGTGTAGGCCGGCAGATACCCGCTCAACAACCCGAGCACCCCGAAAACCGGCAGCACCCAGCGATTGGCCCGGTCTTCACGTTCGCCAGTGCTCAAATTGCCCTCACTGAACAACGACACGATCGCCATCACCAGGGTCGCAAGCGCAATGACCACCAGCGGTGGATGCGAGAAAAACGCCGCCAACCCGCCCAGCCCGAACACCGCGAGAGCGAGGTAGGCAAGGGTGCTGACGAGGGCGAAAAACGCGAGTTTGGCCGAGATTTTCATAACTGATCTCGCAAAAAGGGCATATCACCAGTGTAGAGGGGCAGCCCGTTATGAGAGCGGTAGTCGTCGAGCAGGGTGAACTAAGCTTGGATAAGGATGAGCCTGTCCGTTCACTTCCGGCCCGTTGAAAGATCTCAACGCGCCGGTGCTGTCACAAGGAGCACACGATGCTTCACATCAGAACGCCCCTGATTCTGCACTCGGGTCTGTCGACTCCGACCCGGCGAATCTGGCTCAAGCTGGAAAACCTGCAACCCAGCGGCTCGTTCAAACTGCGCGGCATGGGCCTGTTGTGCAGCCAGGCGGCAGAGCAGGGCAAGCGCAAAGTTGTCTGCCCTTCCGGTGGCAATGCCGGTTTGGCCACGGCGGTGGCCGCCGCCAACCTTGGGCTGAAAGCCTGCATCGTGGTGCCGAACACGACCCCGGAAACCACCCGCGCCAGGATCAGGAAAACCGGTGCCGAGGTGATTGTCCATGGCAAGGTCTGGGACGAGGCCAATCAACGGGCGAAAGAACTCGCGCAGGGCGCAGACACCGAATACGTGCCGGCTTTCGATCACCCGGTGTTGTGGGAAGGGCACAGTACGATGGTCGATGAAATCCTCGAGGACTGCCCTCAAGTCGATGCGTTGGTGACATCCGTGGGGGGCGGCGGTTTGCTGGCGGGCCTGCTCACCGGCCTGATCCGTCATCAGCGCATGGATTGTCGGATCGTTGCGTGCGAAACCCAGGGGGCGGCGTCGTTCGCTGCCGCCATCGCTGCCGGGCACCCGGTCAGACTGCCGCGCATCGACACCGTTGCCACGTCACTCGGCGCCGCGCAAGTGGCCGCCTGGCCGGTGCAGCACATCCTTGATTTCCCGCATGAATGCGTGGTGCTCAGCGATGATGAGGCGATCATGGGCGTGGTTCGTTACGCCAACGACCTGCGCCAGTTGGTCGAGCCGGCGTGTGGCGTTTCATTGGCGATTGCCTACCTCGACCATCCGGCAATTGCCGAGGCCCATGACGTGGTGATTGTGGTGTGCGGCGGCGTCAGCATCAGCGCGCAACTGGTCGCCAGCTGGGCACGCTTGTCCGCAGGAGTCGAGAAGAACAGCGCTGAAGCAAGGTAGGGCCGTCATTAGCCCTACCGCTTGCATTTGAGACTTTATTGACCCGCTGGCACACCTTCCTGAACGAGGATCGCTCTGGCCAGGTCTTCATCGCTGGCCTTTAGGTCGGGATGATTTTGACGAATCTCCTTCAGTACCGACTCCAGGTAGACGCCACGGATCGTACCGCCGCTGGCGACAAAACTGGAGGCGTCATCCCGGGCGGGAACGACCATTTTGTGATCCTTGAATGTTGAGTACAGCGATGCGGAGATCCCGGCTGAGGTGGCGACATCGCCCGCATCCACACGGGCCATGGCTGAGCCAAAGGGCAAGCAAAGCACGAGTGAAGATACTAAAAACAGACGGCGCATGACGGCGTCCTCCGAAAGCGTGAAGCGTGAAGGAAGTAACACATAATTTAGGATGCCTGGCGGTGGTCAGGAGTTCCCTGCCGATCGATATATGCCTCACTCAATTCCAGCCAGATCTACCGTCATGCGATCCGTAACGGGAGCGTCGATGCTCTCGACCGAGCGCTCACCGGCGCGTTCGAGCAGCGGATACGCCAGGGCGGCGATGTGGTGATGCAGGCGCCGGTAATCACGCAGTACCCGCTGGAAAATATCACCGGATTGCGCCCAGGTACTTTTGTCTTCCTGCAACTGGCGAAAGTGCTCGCGGCTGGCGCAGGCTTCGAGCCTTCTGACGGTCTCCTTGCGCTGGATCAGTTGATGGGCGGTGGCGATGTCTTCGCGCAGGAACACGGTGATCGCCAGGCTCAGGCTTTCCAGAACGGCGTCGTGCAGCGGGGCGATGTTGCCCAGTTCGAAGGCCGAGAACTGTTCACCCCGACGCAAGCGGCGCATGGCCAACTGCGTGAGGCTGCTGGAAAGAATGTCCGCGGCATGTTCGAGGTTGATCACGAACGTGAGGATTTCCTGGGAACGATCGGCATCGCTGTCACTGATGCCTTCCTTGCCGATGTCGGCCAGATAAGCGCGAATCGCCGCGCTGAGCAGGTCCAGGGATTGATCGATCCGCTGCACTTCATCGGCGCAGGCCGGTAGCGATGTGTGGAACAGCTGCAGCATCCGGCCGAGCATGGTCGAGAACATGTCGGTCATGCGCAACGCTTCGCGAGCGGCATTCGACAGGCCGATGTTGGCCACTTCCAGGCCGGCCTCGTCCAGATAGCACGGCATGCCGGGATCGACATCCCGCTCAGGTGCCGGCAGCAGTCTGGTGAGGGCATTGGCGAGTACGTCGGTCAGACCGATGAACACCAACGCCAGCAGTAGATTGAAACCGGTGTGCAGGCACACCACCAGGGTCGAGGGCGCGAGCGGCACTTGAGCGAGCAACCCGGCAAACGGCAAGACCGCCAGAGCACCGACCGCACGCACCAGCAGGTTGCCCAGCGGCAGGCGTCGGCCGACGCTCGATCCGGCGTTGATGACCGAGGGCAGCGCACCGCCAATGTTCACCCCCAGCACCAGCGCGACGAGGGTGCTGGCCGAGAGCATGCCAGTGGCGGCCAGCGAGACGATCAGCAACACCACGGCCACGCTGGAGTGGCACAGCCAGGTGAGGATCAGCGCCACCAGCAGCGCAATGACCAGATCGCCCTCGAGGCTCTGCATGATCAGCTGGAAGATCGGCGTGCCTTCGACTTCCGCCAATGTGGAGCCGAGCATGTGCAAGGCCAGCAGCATCAGCCCCAGGCCGATCAGTGCACAACCGACGCTTTCGTAGCGCGAGTCATCGCGCAGCCGAAAGACGATCAGGCCCGCCAGCAAAACGCTGGGCGTGAGCATCGACACATCGACGCTGAGCAACTGCACCACCAGGGTTGAGCCGATGTTGGCGCCGAGCATCACCGCCAGGGCCGGCGCCAGTCCCAGCGTCCCGGCGGCAGTGAACGAGGTCGCCATCAGGCTCACGGCGGTGCTGCTTTGCAAGACCCCGGTGATACCGATCCCCGACAGCAACGCCATCCAGCGGTTGTTCAGGTTGTGGCCCAGCCACTGACGCAGCGGCGTGCCGAAGCCGCGTAACAGCGCCGAAGAAATCATATGAGTGCCCCATAGCAACAGGGCAATGGAGCCGGCGAGGTTGATCAGTAGAGTAGTTCCCGACATGAGGGCTCTCCCTTGTTTCGTATTGCATTTATTGAAGGCCCGCAAGCCGGATTGTGATATCTGAATAACACCCGATCCTGTAGGAGCTGGCGCAGCCTGCGATCTTTTGATCTTGATTTTTAAAAGCAAAGTCAAAAG
>NZ_JBGLZF010000047.1:0-43377 GCF_047304405.1 Pseudomonas sp. Pseusp11 | reverse complement strand
CCCTTCTACACCCCCGTAATTTCCCCCGGTTTCTCCCCCTCTTGCGTGTAAAGTAGCAGCCATAAAAATCGTATTCAGGAATTGATTATGGCCGGGGCTAAATCTTCTTTCGACATCAGCGCTAACTTCGACAGCGGCAACATTGATGTGCTGGACATCAGCAATCCTCTGCAAGCATTGCTGGCCATCAGGCCAGACACTCGCAGCCAGCATTTCCAGTGGTTCCATTTCAAGGCCAGCGGCCTGCATGTTGGTCAGGAGCATTGGTTTCGTCTGAACAACGCCAGCAAGTCCTCATACAACAAGGCCTGGGATGGTTATCAGGCGGTGGCGTCCTACGACCACGTCAACTGGTTCCGGGTGCCGACCATCTTCGAAGGCGACTGCCTGCGTTTCAGCCTTGAAGCCACTGCCACCCATGCCTGGTTCGCCTACTTCGAACCCTACAGCCGTGGCCGTCACGACTGGCTGATCGAACAGGCACAGACCAAGGCTGGCACCGAACTGTTGGCCACCGGCAAGAGCGTTGAGGGTCGTGACATCCAGCTGTTGCGCAAAGGGACTGGCGCCGAAGGTCAGCGCAAGGTCTGGATCATCGCCCAACAACACCCCGGCGAACACATGGCCGAATGGTTCATGGAAGGCGTGATCGAGCGTCTGGAGAAACACGACGATCCGGTGCTGAATAAGCTCCTGGCCAGCGCCGACCTGTACCTGGTGCCGAACATGAACCCGGACGGCGCCTTCCACGGTCATTTGCGCACCAATGCCATGGGCCAGGACCTGAATCGCGCCTGGCAGAACGCCAGCCAGGAAATCAGCCCGGAAGTGCTGTTCGTTCAGCAGCAAATGGAAAAGTATGGCGTCGACCTGTTCCTCGACATCCATGGCGATGAAGAAATTCCCTACGTGTTCACCGCCGGTTGCGAAGGCAACCCCGGCTATACACCGCGGATCGAAAAACTCGAAGAGCGCTTCCGCAGCCATCTGAAGCACCTGACCAAGGACTTTCAGACCAAACACGGCTACACCCGCGACGAACCGGGCAAAGCCAACATGACCCTGGCCTGCAACAGCGTCGGTCAGAAGTTCGATTGCCTGTCCTTTACCATTGAAATGCCCTTCAAGGACAACAACGACGCGCCGAATGCGCTGACTGGCTGGTCTGGTAAGCGCTCGAAGCAGTTGGGCAAGGATGTGCTGACGACCATTGCCGACATGGTCGATGCTCTGCGTTGATTATTTGAGATCAAAAGATCGCAGTGTAGGAGCTGCCGCAGGCTGCGATCTTTTGATCTTTTACTCAACCGGAACCCGCACACAATCCTGGGGCCCCAACAGCCGCCCATCCTCGGCGCGCAATTCCAGCGGCCGCACCGGTCGACCGTTCTCACGATCGACAACCCGCGAATGCGCCTCCCCCACCTCATAGAAAAACGCCTCGCCCCACTGCCGCAACCCGATGATTAACGGGAACAAGCCTTGGCCCTTCTCCGTCAGCACATATTCCTGATACGCGCTGCCGTCCGACGCCGGCACCAGATCGAAAATCCCGTGGGCCACTAATGTGCGCAGGCGTGCCGAAAGAATGTTCTTGGCCATGCCCAGATTGCGCTGGAACTCACCGAAGCGTCGCAGGCCATCGAACGCATCGCGCACGATCAATAGCGACCACCAATCCCCAATCGCATCCAGTGAACGAGCGACCGGGCATTCGGCGCCTTCCATGCTTGTACGTTTAACCATGACCGCGTCCGCCGGCAACCAATGTGGTTGCAATATAAAACCAGACTCCTTACCGTACAACTGGTTTTATATTGAAACCACACAAGGAAGCCTGTGATGAAACCTGACCACCCGTTAAGCGGCGCCGTGGTGCTGCTGTTTGCCGTCGCCTGCGGCCTGGCCGTCGGCAATGTGTATTACGCACAACCATTGCTCGATGCCATGGCCGAAGCCTTCGCCATGCACCCGGCAACCATCGGTATCGTCATCACCCTCACTCAGATCGGTTATGGCGTGGGCCTGTTGTTGCTGGTCCCTCTGGGAGATCTGCTCAACCGTCGCCGATTGATCGTCTTGCAAACCCTGCTGTCGGCACTGGCCTTGTTGATGATCGCGTTAGCGCCGAGCAGCACCTGGCTGTTGCTCGGCATGGCGCTGACCGGGCTACTGGCGGTCGTGACGCAAGTCCTGGTGGCCTACGCCGCGACGCTGGCCATCCCGGCGCAACGTGGACGTGTGGTAGGCGTGATCACCAGCGGCATTGTCGTCGGCATTCTATTGGCACGAACGGTGGCCGGCGGCATGGCCGACCTGGCTGGTTGGCGTTCGATTTATCTGCTGTCCGCCGGGTTGACCCTGGTGATGGCGCTGCTGTTGTTTCGTGTGCTGCCCAGGCACGAAGACGCGCGACCGAATAGCGCTTACGGCGCGCTGATCGGCTCAGTCTTCACGTTGTTCAAGGAAGAACCGGTGTTGCGTCAACGGGCCACCCTTGCCCTGCTGACGTTCGCCAGCGCCATGGTGCTGTGGACCCCTTTGGTATTGCCGTTGAGCGCCCCGCCGCTTTCACTGTCCCACACCGAAATCGGGCTGTTCGGGCTGGCCGGGGCTGCCGGCGCACTGGCCGCTGCTCGCGCCGGGCATCTGGCCGATCGTGGCCTGGGTCAATGGACCAGCGGACTGTCGCTGTTGCTGATGCTCGCCTCATGGCTGCCCATCGCCCTCACTCAATCCTCGCTGTGGGCGCTGCTGCTCGGGGTGATTACGCTGGATCTGGGTTTACAGGCCGTTCATGTCACCAGCCAGAGCATGATCTACAGCGTACGCCCCGAAGCACAAAGCCGACTCACCGCCGGCTACATGCTGTTCTATTCGATCGGCAGCGCCTTGGGCTCGATCGGTTCGACGGCGATGTATGCCTGGGGCGGCTGGATCGCGGTGTGCTGGCTGGGTGCGGGCATCAACGCCGTAGCGTTGATCTATTGGTGGCTGACGCTCGCCACCAAAACACCCAACACCTGTGGCGAGGGAGCTTGCTCCCGCTCGGCTGCGCAGCAGTCGTAAATCGATCAGACGCAGGAGCGTCTGACCAACCGCATTTGGGGCTGCGTTGCAGCCCAACGGGGGCAAGCCCCCTCGCCACAGTTATCGGCAGTCCCCCGACTCATCCACGGTCCCTGCCCCGCAACATGCTGTCCAACACCTCATCGCGGCGCACCCAACCGTGAAACAACGCCGCCGCCAGGTGCAGTAGTACAGTCAGGAACAGCAGGTACGCCAGATACCCATGCGCCTTGCGCAAAAACGCAAACACCTGCGCATTCGCCGGCAGGATCGACGGCAGTTGCAACGAGCTGCTGAGCATCACCGGATCGCCAGCCGCCGAAATCATCGCCCAGCCCAGCAGCGGCAAAATCAGCATCAAGGCGTACAGCAAGACATGCGAAGCCTTCGCCGCGAACACCTGCCAACCCGGCAGGTCCGCCGGCAGCGGTGGTTGCCGGGTCGAAAAACGCACGGCCAGACGCACGACCACCAACAGCAGAATGGCGATGCCCAACGGTTTGTGCAGGTGGATCAGCCACTCGTGACGCTCGGACACCGAGGCCACCATGCCGGCGCCGATGAACAGCATCGCGATGATCATCAGCGCCATCAGCCAATGCAGCAGCCGCGCCAGGGGAGCGAAATGGTTCGGTTGAGCGCTCATTGATGAGCCTCCTGCTTGGCGTTGGGCAACTGATTCACTTCGCTGGTGCGACGCAGATAGGAACTGGCGTAACCCGCTGAACGAGCGGCGAGCAGCGGGTCGTCGGAACCTTCGATACCGCTGGGCAATACCAGTGGGTCGTAGTTGATGTCGCGACACTCGCCATTGAGTTGCGGCTGGGTACTTTCAAGCACCAGCGTGCCGGCGTTCAGCACTTTTCGGTCGCCGGACCAGGTCTTGCTCGCATCGTTGACCGGGTCCCCGGGGTTCGCCAGGGTGATGTTCAACTGCCAACGCAGCGGTCCGGCGGACAAGCGCTGAGCCAGATCCTTCTCCAGGAAGTCAGCACCCTCCGGTGCCATCGCGCCCGCCGCATCCTGAGCAACCGGGGTCATGCTCCAACGCACCGCTTGCCGCTGTCCCGCTGCGTTCACCAGGTAAAACGCATTGACGCTGTTATACGTCTCGGTCGCATAACTGGCAGAAGGTTTGGCGGTCTTGATCCAGGCAAGAAACGGCGCGGCTTCCGGGTGAGAACCGAAGAACGCCGGCACCGCCGCAGGGTTCGGTTTGCCGGTGGCCGGGTCCGGTGACTGCGCCTGTTGCAGCTGATAGAACGCCTCGGGCGTGCCCACCGGGAACACCGGCATGCTGTTCATCCCGGTGCGCCACTGCTGACCGTTGGCCTGGGTAAAGCGCAACGCCAGGCTGCGGATCGGTACGCTGTTGTCCGGCGCGTAAGGGTTGCCGGCAGGCAGCGCGAAACGCCCGACCACCGGGGTCCGCGCTTCACTGAACACTTGGGCGCTGGAATACTCGCGCACCAGGCCGCTGCTCTCGAAATGCCCGATCACGCACACCCCTTTGGCGTGGTTACGACGGAACCCCGGGTGCACGCCGTTGTTTTTCTCCAGCACATTGATCAACGCTTTCGGCGTCAGGCGCTGTGGGTCGAGTGTGCCGTTGACGTAGGCAAAAGCCCCGGCCAGCGCGGCGACCACCACGGCGATGCCGGTCAGGCGCAACGTCAGGCTCGCGGTGCTCAGGGGTGGCCGAGACGGCCCTGTTGTAGATGAGCGATCAACCATGAAAGTCTCCGGGGCCGTGGGCCACAGGGGAAAAGAGCTATGAGACGAACGTCACGTAGGATTATTCCCCCTGAACTGTAGTTTCTTTCAAAGCACCGCTAGCAACGAATCCTCAAGGTTGGTCAAACCGGGTTAAAAATCGGCTCACGCTTCTGCAAAAAAGCCTGCATACCTTCCTGTTGCCCCCCCGTGGCAAACAAACCATGAAACACTCTTCGCTCGAAAAGAAGGCCCTCACGCAGCCCTGACTCCAGCGCCCGGTCCACTGACTCGCGCGCAGCGAGTGTGGCGGTTTTAGCGAAACCGGCAATGATCTGCGCTGCGGCCAAGGATTGCTCCAGCAGATCGCTGGCAACGATTACCCGCGACACCAACCCTGCCCGCTCGGCCTCTTCGGCCGACATCGAGCGTCCGGTCAAAATCATGTCCATGGCCTTCGACTTGCCTATCAGGCGTGTGAGACGTTGGGTCCCGCCCATTCCAGGCATCACTCCCAACCTGATTTCCGGTTGGCCAAAACGAGCGTTATCCGCAGCAAAGATCAGATCGCACATCATGGCCAACTCACAGCCACCACCGTATGCATAACCGGCAACAGCGGCCAGCTTGGGCGTACGTAACGCGGCAAAGGCTTCCCAATCGGCGAAATAATCCTCATGGACCATGTCCAGGTAAGATTTTCCGTACATCTCCTTGATGTCGGCGCCAGCCGCAAAAAAATCTGCCGTCCCGGTGATCACGAAACAGCCGACTCCGGGGTCACGGTCCAACCGTTGCAACGTGTCCAGCAGTTCGCGCATCAGGGCCGAACTCAAAGCATTCCTGGCCTGCGGGCGATTAAGACGAATCAATACGACTCGATCATGACGTTCGATCAATGTGTGCATGGTGATCTCATTAAATAGATGTGAAATGTTTGAATGAAAAACGCTCTTGGCACACTTCAGGAATCCCAGATTGCGCCATACGCCGGAATGCCCCGCCCTTCCATTTCCTCAACCACTCGCTGGGTGAGCGTCTGGTTCGAAATGCAGATCACCGCCTCGGCACCGAACGAGCGAACCGCGTCATAAGCCAGTTGCACAAGGTCTGGCTTGCCGAGCACATCGGTGTCCCAGATCAAGGCATCAGGATTGGCCCGCAGGATCTCTTCCACCAGTTCGTCACCGTAGGTTTTTCGCGGGCTGCGGGTCGACCAGACCAGCCGTATCGGTACTTGCCCGGCCAACAAATGGGGCAACACCGGGCCGATGCCGCTGCCCGTGGCGATGTACACCACCGATTTGAACAGGGTTTCGATGTGCGCCACGCCAGCGGTGGTAATGCCTTTGACCCAGACATGCGTCGGCATTTGTTCGATGAACTCGCCGGTCCAATCACCTGCCCGGGAAATGATCAGGCGAAAACCCGCTTCACCCGGTGCGGGAATATTGGCAAAGGAATGCCACTCCATCAGCGGGTTGAGACTGATGGCGTTGGAGGAGCCGGCAAACGGCGTGACATGGCCAAAACGGGCTATTACCGCATGAGAAGAAGGCTTGATCAGTTGCACCGGCACTTTGCGCAGACGAAACCATGGCAAGGCGATGCTGAACGTCAGCACAATCAGCATCCAGAATGCCACCGACGTCGACAGCGCCTCGCTCACGGAGGCCTGCGGGTTCTGGTCCCGGACAAACAGAACGCTCCATACCCAGAACAGGGCGAGTGCGGTCCATCCACCAAAGCGGTGCATGCGCTCGAAGCCGTTGTGAAAACGCCCGCGAATCCGCGGATGAGCCATGACGGCCACCAGCAGCAAGATCCCCAGCAACCCGGTGCTCACCCCGAGCAGCGCCAGAGAAACGCCGCCCAAGCTTTCAGTCCAATGCCAGGCCAGGGAGCCGATCAACACCGCGAACCAGCCAATCGCCGCCAACGCCCCGCCACTGTGCAAGCCGCCGAAGTGGTAAACCTTGGCCAGTGAGCGGCGTATCGCAAGCGGCCAGGAAGTGGGCGCCCGGGTTGCCAGCCAGAACAGCAGATTGATGATGTATTGCTGGCGAATCAAAATCGCCAGCGACAGATTCGCCACCACCAATCCCGACAACGCCTCAAGGACTATCCCCGTGGATGTCCACCACTGCCCGGCGGTCAACCCATGCGCCAGTGCCGCGATATTGAGTGCAAGCACCAGCGCTACGAGGCGGTTGTAATGCGAAAATATCGGCAACGTCCCCAATCGCCGCCACAGCACGCGCTTGACCGGCAGTGCGGTATCCGGATTCCCCCCCTTCATGCGCTCACCCCTTGCCGGGTCGTCGCGCCGGCCTGGTGCGTCATCGCCCGCTCCAGCAGCAAGCGTTTGTCGACCTTGCCGCGTGAGGTCAGCGGAATGTGCTCCACGGCGAGGATCAGCGAAGGGACGCTATAGTAGGCAAGCCGCTCTTCACAGCGTCGTCTTGCATCATCGATGTCCGTGGTAACGGGATAGACGAAGGCCACCAGATGGCGACTATCGAGTTTCAACGTGACCGCCCGCTCGCAGCGATCAGATGACTCCAGAGCCGCAGAAACAGAGTCGAGCTCCACCCGAAACCCTCTGACCTTGACCTGATCATCGACACGTCCCAGGTGTTCAAGTTCGCCGTTCGCTGTCCAGCGCCCCAGATCACGTGTGCGAAACATCATCCGGCCCTGCCCCAGAAACGGATCGGGCCGATAGCGTTCGGCGGTCAGCGTCGGGTTACTCAAATAACCGGCGGTCACACAGTCGCCGCCAGCCCACATCTCACCTTGCTCACCCGCCTGACAGAGCTGGCCCGCCTCATCCAGCACGTACACCGTGTTGTTGGGCGTGGGTTTGCCGATCGTCAATGCACCTGCGCCCCTGTAATGCTGCATGGTGTTGACGATCGTGGTTTCGGTCGGGCCGCAGGCATTGTAAAAAGTGCAGAACGAGGACCAGCGATCAGCCAGGGGCTGCGGGCATGGCTCCCCGGCAAGGGCCACAACCTTGACTTGCTGACACCGCAATGGATCGAGTGTGCCGAGTATCGAAGGCGTAGCGATCAGCACATCGCATTGTTCGGCCGTCTGGGCGATGTCCTTGCCACGGATCATCAAGGTCGCACCATGAGCCAGACACCCGAGTATTTCCCAGGCCGCCATGTCAAAGGCGATGTTAAGTATCTGTCCGACCTTGAGCCCAGGCCGCATGCCGAGATTGCCAGGGGCTGTCAGCAAAATATTGCACACATTGCGGTGGGTCACCCGAACCCCATTGGGCAGGCCGGTGGTGCCGGAGGTAAACAGCACGAAGCACAATCGATCCGGGGTCGATGACAGCGAACAGGCCACATTCAGGTCATCAGCGGGTGTTGACGCAACCGCCATGAACTCATCGAGGCAAATGCAGTGTTGCTGCGACGTCAGGGGAATTCGCGACTCGAGGCTCGACAGTGTCAGCACCACCCGCGTCGAGGCCACGTCCATGATGTGACGCAATTGCGCGGTGGGAGTAATCCCTACGTGCTGAGGGATGTAGGCAGCACCCACTTTCAATGCGGCCAACATTCCCGCCAGCATCGGGATCGAACGCTCCACAAACAAGGCCACGTGATCGCCCGGGGCGACGCCCTGCTGACGCAACAGCGTGGCCAGTCGGTTGGCCTGCCGGTTCAGTTCACCATAGGTGATGGTTTCGCCCTCACAATGGGCGGCAATGCCCTGAGGTCTGGTGGCAGCTTGCGCCTCGATGGCGTGATGGATCAGAAGATACTCAGGCTCAACCGTCGGCCCACGACCGAACCGCGGCCACATGTCATCGGTGTTGTTGTCCGGAAGCAGCGAACAAATCGATGCCGACTCAAGGGAAATTTTGCACTCTTGCATAAAAAAAATTCTCTTCAGGCTCAATATTTACGTTCAAGCACGGGTGGTTCTGCGCAGCCTGATGAGAGGCTGGGCTGACTGCCTGAGCTTGCTGCATGGGTTGAGCCGCGAAGTTCGATGCCATTACATGGATTACAAACCCCTCAGAAATCTCCTACACAAATAAGTAATGGTTTTCCCCGACGAAGGAATAAACCACGGTGGCCGGCGTCCTTCTTGTCAGTGCCATTCATCACAGCCAGAGAACACGCCTTTTCCATGAACAACATCGACGGACAATTGCGTGAAATCATTCCCAGGCTGCGGCGCTTCGCCGTGTCGCTGACGCGCAACCCCAGCAGTGCCGACGATCTGGTGCAGGCAAGCCTGGAACGAGCGCTGTCGAATTGGAGCGCCAAACGTCCGGAGGGCGACCTGCGGGCCTGGCTGTTTTCGATTCTTTATCGGCAGTTTCTCGACGCCCACCGCCGATCCCGGCGGTATGCGCGGATGCTCGAATTCTTTACCGGGCGCGACGATGCGCAGCCTTCGGTAGAACGCACGGTAATCGCCCAATCGACCCTACAAGCCTTCGATCAGCTCAGCACCGAACAGCGCGCGCTGCTGCTCTGGGTGTCGGTGGAAGGCTTGAGTTACAAGGAGGTCGCCGAGATTCTCGACGTCCCCACCGGCACCGTAATGTCGCGCCTGTCCCGCGCGCGCCAGGCCTTGCGCCAGCTCAGCGACGGCGAAATCACCCGCCCTTCCCTGCGGAGACTCAAATGATCAGCATGCCGCCCAGCGAGCGTGACCTGCACGCCTACGTCGATCACCAACTCAGCGATGCCGACCGACATCAGGTGGACACTTATTTGGCCAGCAATGCCGAGGTGGCCGCGCAAGTGCGCGCCTGGCAGCAGGACGCCCAGCAATTGCGCGCGGCCCTGAGCGGCGCCTTGCAGCAACCGGCCAACCCGCAACTTGACCCGGCGCTGATTCGCCAGCGCCTCAAACGCCAGTCGCGCCGTCATCTGGCCAGTGCCGCGGTGTTGTTGATTGCGGTCAGCGTCGGCGGATTGGGCGGTTGGCACGCGCGGGAGATGACTCTGGTCAGCCCCCCACTGCCGATGGCCGATGCGATGCAGGCCTACCGACTGATTGCCCAGCAAGGCATCCTGCCGGCGGATTACCAAGTCAGCGACGATGGCGACATGCAGGGCTGGCTCGACCGCTATTTCAGCCAGGCCCATCGTCTGCCGAACCTGGCGGGGGCTGGCTACAGACCGGTCAGCGGCCGTTTGCTCAGTACCGAACAAGGGCCGGCGGCGATGGTGGTTTACGAAGATCAGGGCGGCCACAAAGTCAGCTTCTACGTCCGGCCACCGGGGCCGAAAAACTTCCTCCTGCCCCGTGGCAGCCGCAGCGACGGCGAACTGCAGGCCGAATATTGGTCGGATGCCGGGTACAACTACGCGATGGTCAGCCCGAGTGACACACCGGCGGCGCAGATGCTCAAGCAGACACTGAAGTTCTGATCCGGGTTGTGGTCACCCCTGCCCAAACACCTGCGAAGGCCTGCGCAACAGCGGGTCGAACGGATTGATCCGCGGCCCGATCAACGCCGCTTCGCGCTTGAGCATTTCCACCACGGTCGGCAAACGATCCGGCCCCAGGCGATCACTGATCGTGGCCACGCTCAACGCCGCCACCGCCCGGCCGTCGCGATCGAGGATCGGCACCGCTACGCCGGCCATGCCTTGCAACACGCCGGTGTTGCGCCCGGCGTACCCGAGCGCGCGCACATTCTCGACTTCCGAGCGCAGGAACACTTCGTCATACAGGTGAAAATCCTTGAGCCGCGGCAAGTTGTAGTGAATCACCGTGTCGCGTTCCTCTTGCGGCAGGAATGCCAGAATCGCCAGGCTGCCCTGACCCACGCCGAGCGCCACCCGCCCGCCGATGTCGCCGGTAAATGTGCGGATCGGAAACGGCCCTTCACTGCGGTCCAGACAAATCGCATCAAAGCCGCTGCGCGCCAGTAAAAACAGCGAATCACCCAACGATGCCGATAACCGCAGCAATGCCGGCCGCGCCAGTTCGCGCAGGTTGTTGGTATTGCCGGCGCGGGCCGCCAAGGCAAAAAACTCCAGGCTCAGGCGATAGCGCTTGCTGCGGGCGTCCTGTTCGACCATGCCCTCGTCCATCAGGCTGCGCAGCAAGCGGTGGGTAGTCGGTTGCGACAAACCGATGCGCTGCGCCAGTTGCGTCACGCGTTCGCCGCCCTCGACGGTGTCACCCAGGCTGCGCAGCACCGCAAACAGTCTTGAGACCGCACCGACACCGACTTCATTTTTGTTTTCATTCCGATCAGTGGAATCTGACATTTGATTTCTCATCAATAAATTTACTCACTGAATAAAACTGAAAATAGTCATCGCTTCAGTGAAATAGGTTATTGAGCCCATCCTATTCTTCGTCCTACTCTGCGTCCATACAGGGGCGATTCGAACAACAACGGCAGCCGACACGTCGAGCGCCAACACCCCCCGCAACATCTTTTCGTATCTGCCCATACAAAAAAGCGCGCCGTTGGCGACGCATAACAATCTCAGGTGGAGCGCAGTCATGGCCTTTGTGCAGCTTGAAAACCTCGGCAAACGATATGGCGAGATCGACGCAGTCGTCGCCACCAACCTGTCGGTGGAAAAAGGCGAGTTCGTCTCACTGCTCGGCCCCTCCGGCTGCGGCAAAACCACCACCCTGCAAATGATCGCCGGCTTCGTCGAAGTCAGCAGCGGGCGGATTGTGCTGGACGGTCGCGACATCACCCACGCCAAACCCGCCAGCCGAGGCCTGGGCGTGGTGTTCCAGAGTTACGCGCTGTTCCCGCACATGACCGTACAAGACAACGTCGCCTTCGGCCTGCGCATGCGCAAAGTGCCCAATGGCGAGTTGCAGCAACGGGTGGACCGGGTGCTGAAACTGGTTCGCCTGCACCAGCACGCCGAGCGTTATCCACGGGAGCTTTCCGGCGGCCAGCGCCAGCGTGTTGCACTGGCCCGGGCGTTGGTGATCGAGCCGCCGGTGTTGCTGCTCGACGAACCGCTGTCCAACCTCGACGCCAATTTGCGCGAAGAGATGCAGTTCGAAATCCGCCGCATCCAGCGTGAAGTCGGGATCACCACGCTGATGGTCACCCACGACCAGTCCGAAGCGCTGTCGATCAGCGATCGGGTGGTGGTGATGCAGGCCGGGCGCATCACCCAGATCGACGCCCCTTACACCCTCTACGAACATCCGCGCACCGAGTTCATTTCCGGGTTCGTCGGCAAAGCCAATCTGCTGCCCGGTGAGCGAGATGGCGCCGGCGTGGTTCAGGTGTGCAACACCGGCAACGGTGAACTGACGCTGAGCCTGCGCCCGGAAAAAATCGATCTGCGGGAAAAAGGCCATGGTCGTCTGCAAGGCAAGATCGCCAGCCGCTTCTTCCTCGGCAGCCAATGGCTGTATGGCGTAACAACAACCCTGGGCGAACTCTGCGTGGTGCGTCGCAACGACGGCTCGGCGCCACTGGCCGAAGGCACGGCGGTCGGCCTCGACTGGGACGCGGCACTGCTGCGGGTGCTGAGTGTCGACGAGGTGTCGGCATGAATACGCTCGCCGCCATCCGCCAGGGACGCCAAGGGTATGTGTTGTCGGCGCCGGCCCTGGCGTTGTACGTCGGCCTGCTGGCGATCCCGCTGCTGCTGACGCTGGTGTTGTCGTTGAACGTCTTCGACTACAGCGCGGGGATCAACAGCGACGCCTACACCTTCGCCCACTACAGCAGCCTGCTGGGCGATCCGTACTTCTACGAGATCTTTCTGCGCACGATGTGGATCAGCGCCCTGACCACCCTGCTCTGCGTGCTGATCGGCGTGCCCGAGGCCTACATCCTCAGTCGCATGGGCGCACCGTGGCGTTCGATTTTCCTGATTCTGATCCTCACGCCGCTGCTGATTTCGGTGGTGGTGCGGGCGTTCGGCTGGAGCCTGTTGCTGGGCGCCGACGGGCTGGTCAACCAGACCTTGCAAGCCTTCGGTGGCTCGCCGATGAAGCTGCTCTACACGCCGTTCGCAGTGGTGATCGCGCTGGTCCACGTGATGCTGCCGTTCATGATCATTCCGGTCTGGACCTCGCTGCAAAAACTCGACCCGGCCGCCGAGCAGGCTGCGCTGTCACTGGGCGCCAGCCACTTCACGGTGATACGCAAAGTGGTGTTGCCGCAGGTCATGCCCGGCGTGCTCTCCGGCACCTTGATCGTGTTCGGCCTCGCGGCCAGTTCCTTCGCCATTCCCGGCCTGCTCGGCGGACGCCGGCTGAAGATGGTCGCCACGCTGATCTACGACCAGTACCTGTCGGAGCTGAACTGGCCGATGGGCGCCGCGATTGCCGTGGCCCTGCTGTTGCTCAACCTGCTGATCATGCTGTCGTGGAACCGGATGATCGAAGGCCGCTACAAGAAGTCATTGGGATAATTCGTCATGTCCAGAAACGGTCCTTTCGCCCTGCTGTTCCATGCCCTGGTGGTGCTGTTCATGCTCGCGCCGCTGGTGGTGGTGTGCCTCGTCGCCTTCACCCCGGAAAACACCCTGAGCCTGCCGACCACGGATTTCTCCCTGCGCTGGTTCCGCGCCGTGTTCGAACGCGCGGACTTTGTCGATGCGTTCTACAACAGCCTGATCCTGGCCTTCAGCGCGGCCAGTCTGGCGACGCTGATTGCGGTGCCGGCGGCGCTGGCGATCACCCGCTTCGAGTTCCCCGGACGGGACTTTTTCAACGCCCTGTTCCTGTCGCCGATCATCATTCCGCACCTGGTGCTGGGGGTGGCGTTGCTGCGCCTGTTCGCGCTGATGGGCGTCAACGGCAGCTTCGCCTGGCTGATCTTCGCGCATGTGCTGGTAATCACGCCGTATGTGTTGCGACTGGTATTGGCGTCGGCCATCGGCCTGGACCGCAGCGCCGAACACGCCGCGCAATCCTTGGGTGCCGGACGCTTCACGCTGTTCCGGCAAATCACCTTGCCGATGATTCTGCCAGGGGTCGCCGGTGGCTGGCTGCTGGCGTTCATCAACAGCTTTGACGAGGTCACGTTGTCGATCTTCATCACCTCGCCGGCCACGCAAACCTTGCCGGTGCGCATGTACGTGTACGCCACCGAATCCATCGATCCGATGATGGCGGCGGTGTCGGCCCTGGTGATCGCGCTGACCGCGCTGACGATGATTCTGCTCGATCGGGTCTACGGCCTGGATCGGGTTCTGGTGGGTAAACAATGAGGGCGCCATGGCTCTGCTGAAACGACTGGCCGAAGGCGACCGCCCGGCCCTGGGATTTACCCTCGACGGCGTGCCTGCCAGTGGCTTGCTCGGCGACACCCTGCTGACCGCCGTGCTGACCTGCAGCGAACACCTGCGTGGCAGCGACTTCAGCGCCGAACCCCGCGCCGGCTTCTGCCTGATGGGCGCTTGTCAGGACTGCTGGGTACGCCTGGGCGATGGCCGCCGGGTGCGGGCCTGCTCGACGCTGCTTGAGACCGGCCAGCAGGTCAGCCGCGAACCGGGGCGTTGCGTATGACATCCATTTATCCGGCGTCCCCAAAAGATCGCAGCCTTCGGCAGCTCCTACGCCGTACGCGATCCCCTGTAGGAGCTGGCGAAGCCTGCGATCTTTTGATCTTTAATGTGGTGGGGTTTGTATGAAGCCCGTCATCATCGGCGCCGGCCCCGCCGGAATCCGTGCCGCACAAACCCTCGTCGCCCACGGCGTGCGCCCTATTCTGCTGGACGAAGCAGCTCGCGGTGGCGGGCAGATTTATCGGCGGCAACCGGCGAACTTCAAGCGCTCGCCCGTCAAGTTGTATGGCTTCGAAGCCCCCAAGGCCAACGCGCTGCATCAAACCATCGACGCACTGCGCGAACAACTCGATTACCGCCCCGACACGCTGGTATGGAACGCCGAGGCCAACGCACTCGACACCTTGCACGATGGCCGTGCCATACGCGTGGCGTTCTCCCGGGTGATTGTCGCCACGGGTGCCACCGACCGGATTCTGCCGGTGCCGGGCTGGACGTTGCCGGGGGTGTACAGCCTCGGCGCGGCGCAGATCGCCTTGAAGTTTCAGGGCTGTGCCATTGGTGAACGCGTGGTGTTCGCCGGCAGCGGACCGTTGCTGTACCTGGTGGCCTATCAATACGCCAAGGCCGGTGCCAACGTGGTCGCGGTGCTCGACAGTTCGCCGTTCAGCGCTCAGGCCCGCGCCCTGCCCGGTCTGTTGTCGCAACCGGCTACCCTCGCCAAAGGCCTCTATTACCGCACCTGGCTGACCACCCACGGCATCCCGGTGCATCAGGGCGCCAGCCTGTCAGGCATCGATGGCCAACAGCGTGTGCAATCGCTGATCTGGCGCAACGCAAAAGGCCAACATCAAATCGACTGCGACGCTGTCGCCTTCGCCCATGGTCTGCGCAGCGAAACCCAACTCGCCGACCTGCTGGGCTGCGAATTCACCTGGAACCCGCTCAACCGCGCTTGGCTGCCACAGCGCGACAGTGCCGGGCGCAGCAGTGTCGCCGAGGTGTACCTGGCGGGTGACGGCGCCGGCATCATGGGCGCCGACGCGGCGGAAATGGCCGGCGAACGGGCAGCCTTGGCGCTGCTCGAAGACAGCGGTCACCTGATCCCGCCGCAACGTACCACCCAGCTGGAACAGTCGCTGAAAGGAATCGGCAGATTCCGCCAGGGCCTGGAGCGCGCCTTTGCCTTCCCCGAAAGCTGGGCCGCCGACGCTGCGGATGACCTGATGATCTGTCGCTGCGAAGAAGTACGCGCCGGCGACATCCGCCAGGTGGTGCGCGAAGGTCATTGGGAGATCAACCGGGTCAAGGCCCATTGCCGGGTCGGCATGGGTCGCTGTCAGGGCCGGATGTGCGGGGCCGCCGCCGCGGAAATCATTGCCTGCGAAAGTCGGCGTTCAGTAGCCGACATCGGTCGGTTGCGGGCTCAGGCACCGATCAAACCCTTGCCGTTCGGTCTGGAGGTCGAGCCATGATCGAGGTCGAGGCAGTCATCATTGGCGGCGGCATTGTCGGGGCCTCCGCCGCCCTGTTTCTGAGCAAGGCCGGCCGACGCGTGGCGCTGCTGGAACGGGATTTTTGCGGTTCGCATTCCAGCGGCGTGAACTATGGCGGCGTGCGTCGTCAGGGCCGGCCGCTGTCGCAATTGCCGTTGTCGCAACGGGCCCACGAAATCTGGGGACAGCTGCCGCAATTGATCGGCATCGACGGCGAGTACCAGCGCAGCGGCCACTTGAAACTCGCCCGCAGCCTCAACGACCTGCACGCCTTGCAGGACTACGCCGCCAGCAGCCAGGGGTTCGGCCTTGATTTGCAGCTGTTTGATCGCGATGAGTTGCGTGCACGTTTTCCGTGGGTCGGAGACGTCGCGGTCGGTGCCTCGCTGTGTCCGGACGATGGCCACGCCAACCCGCGTCTGGTGTCTCCAGCGTTTGCCCAAGCGGCACGTCGGCACGGCGCGCAGGTGCATGAGCAATGCGCAGTCACGGCGGTGGAACACGATGGTCAGCGCTTTCGTGTCAGCACTCAATCCGGCCTCGAGCTGCACGCACCCTGGCTGCTCAACTGCGCCGGCGCCTGGGCCGGTAACCTTGCCGCGCAATTCGGCGAAGCGGTGCCGATGCACGCCGGGCACCCGGCGATGCTGGTCACCGAACCCTTGCCGCTGGTGATGAATGCCAGTACCGGTGTCGAGGGCGGCGGCATCTACGCCCGTCAGGTCGCGCGGGGCAATTGTGTGTTGGGCGGCGGCCAGGGCTTTGCCCTTGATGGTGCCCGCGCCCGGCCTGGTCAGAGCGCGGTGATCGAGATCCTGCGTCAGGCCGTCGAGCTCTACCCGTTTCTTGAAGGCGCCCAGGCGATTCGTACCTGGAGCGGCACCGAAGGTTATTTACCCGACCGCCAACCGGTGATCGGTCACAGCAGCACCCAACCCGGTCTGTTGCACGCATTCGGCTTTGCCGGCGCGGGCTTTCAGATCGGGCCTGCGGTGGGCCAGGCGCTCACCGAGATCATCTGTAGCGGCGCGTCAAAGACGCCGCTGGATGCGTTTTCCATCACCCGGTTTCACTCCATCTCCGTAGCTTGATAGAGGAAGGTCGCGCCAATGAATAACCTCAAACGCACTGCACTGCTCGGTTTGTCCTGCATGAGCGCCCTGCTCACGGTCACTCAGGCCCACGCCGAGCCGACGCTTTACCTGGGCATGAACGGCGGGACCATGGAGCGGCTCTACGCCGACAAGGTGCTGCCGGCTTTCGAAAAAGCCAATCACGTCAAAGTGGTGATCGTGCCGGGAACCTCGGCCGATATCCTGGCCAAGGTCCAGGCCAGCAAAGGCAACCCGCAATTGCACGTGATGTTCCTCGACGACGGCATCATGTACCGCGCCATTGCCATGGGCCTGTGCGACAAACTCGAAGACAGCCCGACCCTGGCGCAGATTCCGCCCAAGGGCCGCATCAAGGATCAAGCGGTGGCGGTCAGCCTCGGCGTTACCGGGTTGGCGTACAACACGCGGCTGTTCAAGGAAAAAGGCTGGAACGCGCCGACCTCCTGGATGGACATGGCCGATCCGCGCTTCAAGGACAAACTAGTGTTCCAGTCGATGGCCTCCTCGACCTTCGGCCTGCACGGTTTCCTGATGTTCAACCGGATTCAGGGCGGCAGCGAAACCAACGTCGAACCGGGGTTCAAGGCCTGGCCGAACACCGTCGGGCGCAACGTGCTGGAGTACATTCCGAGCTCGGCGAAAATCTCCGAAATGCTCCAGACCGACGAAGCGGCGCTGTTCCCGTTGACCCCGACCCAGGTCACCGCGCTGAAACTCAAGGGCATGCCGGTGGAATATGCGCAGCCGAAGGAAGGCTCGGTGGTGCTCAACGTGGCCGAATGCGCCATCGCCAACAACACCCAACCGGAACTGGCGCAGAAACTCGCAGCCTTCTTGCTGACACCTGAAGCACAGGCTGCGGCGCTTGAAGACGGCGATCAGATTCCGTCGAACCCGAATACGCCAACCACCGACAAGACCCGCGGTCAGGTCGAGGCGATGAAGCACTATCTGGAAACGGCGATTGCCATCGATTGGGATCAGGTCAACGAACAGCGCCCGGCGTGGAATGACCGGTGGAATCGCAGTATCGAGCGCTAACCTCGAAGATCAAAAGATCGCAGCCTGCGGCAGCTCCTACAGGGGGTGGTGTTCATCCGCGATATGTCGGTGAGCATCGATCCTTGTAGGAGCTGCCGGAGGCTGCGATCTTTTTGCGGCAACCCACAATTGCCAGAGTGGTCGGTTTATTACCCACTTGGTTAAACTACACCGCCGCGGCTCAGGGGGAGCCGGCCTGAAGATTACGGGGTGACATCACATTGGCCGTACGACCGCCCAACCGTCCGCAACTCACACCACGCGGGTCCGCGCTACGCCGTTTTTTCGGCAAGGCATTCGCGGCGCCAACCAGTGGCAGCGCGCAAGGCCGGGTGATCCACGACTACTTCCGCCACAAGGCCCATTTTCAGGGCTATACCCTCAGCCACAGCCAGTTGCGCGTGATCGACTGCATGGCGCAGCACGCGTCGGCGCTGCCGGGGTCATCGGCGCCACTCCCCGGGCTTTACCTCCATGGTGCGGTCGGGCGCGGCAAGAGCTGGCTGCTCGACGGTTTTTTCCAGGCCATCCCCGTCACGGCAAAACAGCGCCTGCACTTCCATGAGTTTTTTGCGCAATTGCACCAGGGCATGTTCAGCCATCGCGATCAGCCCGATGCGCTGGCAACCACCCTCGACGAACTGCTGCAAGACTGCCGGGTGCTGTGTTTCGATGAATTCCACGTGCATGACATCGGCGATGCGATGCTCATCACCCGGCTGTTCAAGGCGCTGTTTCGCCGGGGGATTCTGCTGCTGGTGACCTCAAACTACCCGCCGGAAGGTTTACTGCCCAACCCGCTTTACCATACCCGTTTCAAACCGGTGATCGACCTGATCAACACGCGCATGCAGGTGATGGAAGTCGGCGGCCCCCATGATTACCGCAGTCAGGCGCGACCCCATGCGCAGCAGCTGTTTACCCAGGGCCAGTACGTCTGGCCGGCCACGGTGAGCCAGCGTCAGGCGCTGCACCTGCTCGAACACGACGCACCACCCATTCGGCTGCCCGTCGGGACACGACACCTACAAGCCCGATACTGCGAAGGGCGAACCATCGGCTTCACCTTCGCCGACCTGTGCGAACACCCCACCGCCGTCATGGACTACCTGGAACTGTGCCGGCGCTTCGACCGCTGGATCATCGACAAACTGCCCAGCCTCGCCGACTGTTCAATCGCCGCCCAACAACGCTTCATCAACCTGATCGACGTCTTGTACGACCAGGACAAACACCTGATTCTGCTCGGCCACCAGTCATTGCGCGAATGCCTGGATGGCGATGCCATCGACCTGGCGCGCACGCGCAGCCGGCTGGGGCAGTTGCTGGAGGTCAGGGAACTCGCCTGACAGCCACCACCACTTTCCCGCTATCATGTCGCCCATTTCCAGGCCCCCGCGCCTTCCCTCAGATCAATAGCGAACCTGCCTATGCACACCCTCGCACAACTGCGCGCCGGCCAACTGTCGGGTATCACCCGCCTGGACCTGGTCTGTGGCCTGACCGAATTCCCCCGGGAAATCTTCGACCTGGCGGACTCGCTGGAAGTGCTCAACCTCAGCGGCAACGCCTTGCGCAGCCTGCCGGACGATCTGCACCGCCTGACCCGTTTGCGCGTGCTGTTCTGCTCGGACAATCAGTTCACCGAACTGCCCGCCTGCCTCGGCCAGTGTACGGCGCTGACGATGATCGGTTTCAAGGCCAACGCCATCGAACACGTGCCGGCCGCCGCCCTGCCGCCGCTGTTGCGCTGGCTGATCCTGACCGACAACCGCATCACGGATCTGCCCACCGAACTGGGCGAGCGCCCGCACCTGCAAAAACTCATGCTCGCCGGCAACCGGCTACAGCGTTTGCCCGAGAGTCTGAGCCACTGTCATCGACTTGAGCTGATCCGCATTGCCGCCAATCAGCTCACCGAGCTTCCCGAATGGCTGCTGAGCCTGCCGAGCCTGACTTGGCTGGCGTATGCCGGTAACCCATTGGAAACCGAAGCCGATGCGGCCGCACTTGAAGCCACGACGAGCATTCCCTGGTCCGAGCTGAGCCTGGAGCAGAAACTCGGCGAAGGCGCGTCGGGGGTCATTCATCAGGCGTTGTGGGAGCAGACAAAACAGGTCGCGGTAAAACTCTACAAAGGCGAAATGACCAGCGACGGCTCGCCGTTGCACGAAATGAACGCCTGCATCACCGCCGGTATCCACCCCAACCTGATCCGGGTCGAAGGGCAGATCGTCGGGCATCCGCAGGCGCAGGCCGGGCTGGTGATGCAACTGATCGATCCGAGCTACCGCAACCTGGCCAGCCTGCCGAGCCTGGCGTCGTGCTCCCGCGACATCTATGCCGACGACACCCGGTTCAGCGCCGGCGTGGCCATGCGCATCGCCAGTGGCATCGCCTCGGTGGCCGAACACCTGCATCGCCAAGGCATCACCCACGGCGACCTCTATGGCCACAACATTCTGTGGAACGAACATGGCGATTGTCTGTTGGGGGATTTTGGCGCGGCATCTTTCCATGCCACCTCGGACAGCCTTGAAAGCCGCGCGCTGCAACGGATCGAGGTACGGGCGTTCGGGATTTTGCTGGGAGAATTGCTGGAGCGGATCGACTCGGGGTTGAGCGCTGGACAGCGGGTCGCGTTAGAGGATTTACAACAGCGCTGCTGTCAGCCGGATGTGTTGGCACGACCGGGGTTCAGTGAGGTGGTGCGGGAATTGGCCGCGTTCAACTAGCGGCAAAAGTAGAACCTGTGGCGAGGGAGCTTGCTCCCGCTGGGTTGCGAAGCGACCCCAAAAGCGACGGCTGCTGCGCAACTGAACGGGAGCAAGCCCCCTCGCAACAAGCAAGCTCCCTCGCCACAGGTTAAATCACAACGGTCAGAATCGCTTAACCCGCCAACCCGACAAACATGTCTTGCACGTCATCGTGGTTATCGAGGCCTTCGAGGAACGCTTCGACTTCTGCCATCTGCTCGTCGCTCAAGCCGCTCACCGGGTTCTTCGGCTGATAACCCAACTTGGCCGACAACACGGTGAAGCCTTGCTCCGGCAGCGCTTTCTGTACCGCATCCAGGTCCGCAGGGTCGGTCAGGAACAGCGTCGCGCCGTCTTCGCCCGGCTCGAAATCCTGGGCGCCGGCTTCGATCGCGGCCATTTCCGGATCGGCGTCAGGGCTGTCCGGGGACGCCTCAATCATGCCGACGTGGTTAAAGTCCCAGGCCACCGAACCGGAAGCGCCCAACTGGCCCTTGCGGAACGCGACGCGGATTTCAGCGACGGTGCGGTTGATGTTGTCAGTCACGCATTCAACGATCAGCGGCACCTGATGCGGTGCGAACCCTTCATACGTCACGCGATGGTATTGCACGGTTTCGCCGAGCTGGCCGGAGCCTTTCTTGATCGCGCGTTCCAGGGTTTCGCGAGGCATCGAGGCTTTTTTCGCCTGTTCGACCACCAGACGCAGGTGTGCGTTGGTGGCGGTATCGGCACCGTTGCGCGCAGCAATGGTGATTTCCTTCACCAGTTTGCCGAAGATCTTGCCCTTGGCGTTGGCTGCCGCTTCTTTGTGTTTAACCTTCCACTGTGCGCCCATTACTCACTCTCTTGATCTGTGGCGCCGAGACATCTATTGGCCGACGCGTAGCGCAAGTTTATACGGCCTAAAGATGCCAATCGACCAAAAATTCCAACATCTTCAGCCCATGACCGGTCGACATCTTCACCAATGCTTGTAGGGCAATTCTGAAAAGTCGATTTTCGGTGACGCTTCAGGGCTGTGGTTTCGTACCCTCTGCGCCCGTTCTCCAAGGCAGAAGCGCGTTCGATGCACAACGACAAGGAAAGCCCCTACACCCTGACACTCCTCGACGGCGGTTTGAGTTTGCAGGTGTTGCAGTTCAATGGCCGCGAAGGCCTCAACCAGCCCTATCGATTCGACATCGAGGTGATCGGCCTCGCACCGGCGATGAACCTGGACCGGTTGCTGCAACAACCGGCTTTCCTGAGGCTGTCGGCCGACCAAGGCATTCACGGCGTGATCCACAGCGTCAGTCGCGAACATCGCGGCCCGCATCGGGTCGGCTACTCGCTGGTGCTCGTGCCCCACGTTCAACGACTTCAGCTGCACAGTTCGCGTCGGGTATTTCATCGTCTCAGCGTGCCGGCGATCGTGCGTCAGTTGCTGGAGAAGCATCAGCTGCCCGAGCACAGCTATCGCTTCGACCTGACCTGCGGCCACTACCCGCTGCGGCCCTTTTGCATTCAGTACGATGAGAGCGATCTGGCCTTCATGCAGCGGCTGTGTGAAGAAGAAGGCATCCACTTCCACTTCGAACATCAGCATGACGGGCACGTGCTGGTCCTGGCCGATGACAGCCTGAGTTTCCCGCAGGAACCGCTGCTGATGCCGTTCCATGCCGATGTGTTCAACGACCCGCTCTTGCCGGCGATCAGCGAACTGTTCCAGCGCCATGACCCGGCCCCCGCCCCGGCGCAATGGGATGCCAGAAACCGCGGCGCGCACCTGATCGGCGACGGTGCGGCCAACCACCCGTTCGCCATAACAGGCCCGGTTACGGCAAGACCTGCGCCTGAACTACTTCATCGCGAACAGCTCGGCCGCCGCTTGCTGGAACGCCTGCGTTGCCAGCATCGGCAGATCCACGGCCAAAGCACCCAGAATGAGCTACGCAGCGGACGAATCGTACAAGTGGCGCAGCACCCGCTCTCGAGTTTCAACGATCAGTGGCTGCTCACCGACATCCAGCACCAGGGGCAGCAGCCGTCGATTCTCGTCGAAGACAAGCCCGGCCATGACATGGCCCGGCGCTACAGCAATCGTTTCACCGCCATTCCCTGGTCAACGGTATTCAGGCCGGCGCTCAAACAGGTCAGGCCGAGCATCCCGGGCTATCAGACCGCCCGGGTGCTGGGCCCCGTCGGGCAACCGGCGGCACTCGATGAGCAAGGCCGAATACAGGTCTGCTTGTGGCCGAAACCGGGGTTCGAGGCGGATGAGTCCGTTGGACTCTGGCTACCGGTCGCCCTCGCAGCACCGGACGGTCGGATCGATCCGTCCAGGCTGCCCATGGCCGGCACCGAAGTGTTGGTCAGTTTTCTCGACAGCGACCCGGACCGGCCAGTGTTGTGTGCCGGCATGAGCAACCTCCAGCCTTCCCGGCCCGCTCCCGAACCACGCCGCGATGCGCATCTACTGCTCGATTGGCTGATCAACCGCTCGGATCCCATGCCATGATTTTACCGGGACGCTCCCACAGGAATTTATGCTGGCCGCCAACCTTGTGTACGACGCAAAACCTGTGGGAGCGTGGCTTGCCCGCGATAGCCGCGCCGCCGCGCTCTACCCGACGGGCGCCAACCCAAAAAAAGCCTGTATCAAGCGCAAATCCCGCCGCCGCTCCATGCAGCCGATCATGTGCCGATTGACCAGCCCCTCGCCAATGATCGGCACCGCCGCCACCCGTGGGTCGTGGCTGACTTCCACCGACGACACCACGCCCACGCCCAACTCGGCGGCCACTGCCTCGGTCACGGCCTCGCGACTGTCCAGTTCCAGCAACACCCGAGGACTGACCCCGGCTTGAACGCACGCCTCGTCGAACGTGCGCCGGGTAATCGAACTCGGCTCGCGCAACACCATGATCACCTGGTCCAGCGCCTTGAGCGGCAGCCCTTGCGACTTCTGCGCCCACGGATGGCCAACGGGTACCAACGCGCAAATCCTCGACTCGCTCAACCCTTGCAGATGCAACCCTTTGCGCGGCTCGACTTCGGTCAGCACCGCCACGTCGGCATGCTCGGACAGCAACGCCGCGAGGGTTTCCTGGGCATTGCCCAACCGCAGGTTCACGGTGATCCCCGGATAACGCGCACGCAGGCTGGCGAGCATCGGCATGACCATGTGCGGGCCATCCGCCGCCACTTCCAGGCGCCCGGTGAGTAGCTGCCGGTTGGCCTCCAGCATCGCCTGCGCTTCTTCGGCCAGGCCGAACATCGCCCGGGTGATCGCCGCGAGTCTGGTGCCCTCTTCCGTCAGTTCGACGCGCCGCGCGGTGCGGCGCAGCAAGGTGATCTGGTAGTGCTCCTCCAGCGCCTTGATGTGCCCGGTGACCGCCGGTTGGCTGATGAACAGGCGCGCTGCGGCACGAGTGAAGCTGCCCTCGCGGGCCACAGCGTCGAAGGCGCGCAGCTGGAACAGGTTCATGAATAACTCTCGCTGATGGTTGGCATAACAACAAACAATTTGATTGATAGCACTCCGAATTGCAATTTATGCCCCGTAGTTTCATCCCACTGAGCTTTTGCAAGGACACAAGAATGCGTACTGCCGAGCCCATCCTGCTCACTCCCGGCCCATTGACCACATCGCCGCGCACCCGTCAGGCGATGATGGTCGACTGGGGTTCATGGGATGACCGCTTCAACCAACTGACCGCCAGCCTGTGCGAGCAATTGCTGGTGATCATCAACGGCGGCGACAGCCACCACTGCGTGCCCCTGCAAGGCAGCGGCACGTTCGCGGTCGAAGCGGCGATCGGCACGCTGGTGCCTCGGGACGGTAAAGTGCTGGTGCTGATCAACGGCGCCTACGGCAAACGCCTGGCGAAGATCTGCGAAGTGCTCGGCCGTTCGTTCAGCACCTTCGAAACCGCCGAAGACCAACCGACCACCGCCGCCGCCGTCGACCGCCTGCTGCGGGCCGACGCCAGCATCACCCACGTTGCATTGATTCACTGCGAAACCAGCACCGGCATTCTCAACCCGCTGGCGGAAATCGCCCACGTCATCGAGCAGCACGGCAAACGCCTGATCATCGACGCGATGAGCTCGTTTGGTGCGCTGCCGATCAATGCACAACAGGTGCCGTTCGACGCCCTGATCGCCGCCTCGGGTAAATGCCTGGAGGGCGTGCCGGGGATGGGCTTCGTTTTCGCGCGCAAAAAAGCGCTGGCGAACGCCGCCGGCAACTCGCACTCACTGGCGATGGACTTGTTCGATCAGCACGCCTACATGGCCAAAACCGGTCAATGGCGCTTCACCCCGCCGACCCACGTGGTCGCGGCGCTGCACGAAGCCTTGCTGCAATACAACGAAGAAGGTGGTTTGCCGGCCCGGCATCAGCGCTACGCCAACAACTGCCAGGTGCTGCTCGATGACATGGCCAAACTGGGCCTGCGCAGCTTCCTGCCCGCCGCGATCCAGGCGCCGATTATCGTCACGTTCCACGCGCCGAAAGACCCTCGCTATCAGTTCAAGGAATTCTACGAACGGGTCAAGGCCAAGGGTTTCATCCTCTACCCCGGCAAACTGACCCAGGTCGAAACCTTCCGCGTCGGCTGCATCGGCCACGTCAACCAGGCCGAAATGCACGCAGCAGTGGCGGCCGTCGCCGAGGTGCTGAGCGAGATGGAAGTCATCGACATCTGATCCACCACGATCTGGATCACAATTCCCCAAGACAGGATATGAGACATGAACTACAGCAACCCAACCAAACTGCAAGCCGCCATCCTCGACTGGGCCGGCACTGTGGTCGATTTCGGTTCCTTCGCCCCGACGCAGATTTTCGTCGAAGCCTTCGCCGAGTTCGACGTCCAGGTTTCCATCGAAGAAGCCCGTGGGCCGATGGGCATGGGCAAGTGGGACCACATCCGCACCCTGTGCGATCAGCCGTCAGTTGCCGAGCGTTATCGCCAGGTGTTCGGCCGCACGCCGACCGACGATGACGTCACCGCCATCTACCAACGCTTCATGCCGCTGCAAATCGAAAAAATCGCCGAACATTCGGCGCTGATTCCGGGCGCCCTGGACACCATCGCCAACCTGCGCCAACAAGGGATCAAGATCGGCTCGTGCTCCGGCTACCCGAAACAGGTCATGGACAAAGTGGCGGAACTGGCCGCCACCAACGGCTATGTCGCTGATCACGTGGTCGCCACCGACGAAGTGCCCAACGGCCGCCCATGGCCCGCTCAGGCCCTGGCCAATGTGATTGCGCTGGGCATCGACGACGTCGCGGCCTGCGTGAAGATCGACGACACGGTGCCGGGCATTCTCGAAGGTCGCCGTGCCGGCATGTGGACCGTGGCGTTGATCTGCTCCGGTAACGCGCTGGGTCTGGACTACGAAGGTTATCGCGCGCTAAGCAGCGACAAACTGGCCAGCGAACGCAAGCGCATTCATGCCCTGTTCGAAGGCTCGCGACCGCACTACATGATCGACACCATCACCGACTTGCCCGAGGTGATCGCCGACATCAACAAGCGCCTGGCCAACGGCGAAATGCCGCAAACCAACTGATTGCACCTCTCGCCTCATAAAAAAGCGCCAGTTCCTTTGATGGAGCTGGCGCTTTTTTGTGGTCGATCACTTGATTTAGAGCATTGAACGGCCCATTTGCCTCGGGCAAATCCTGCGAAACAGGATTACAGTTAGTGCACGCCGTCGAACAAGAACGGTGACTTCAGACCAGAATTGTGAGGAAACACCGTATGCCCTGGAAGAATTCCGAATCACGCTACAGCACCGTATCGATCGCGTTGCACTGGTTGATGCTGGTTCTGTTAATACTGGTCTACGCCTGTATCGAATTTCGCGGGATCTTTCCCAAAGGCAGTGGCGGCCGAACGCTGATCAAGGAAGCGCACTTCATGCTCGGCCTGACCGTGTTCGCGTTGGTCTGGTTACGGTTGTTCGCCCGCAGCCTCGGGCCAGCGCCGCAGATCTTCCCGGCCTCGCCTCAGTGGCAAAGCGTGCTCGCCAAGCTGATGCACTGGGCACTGTATATTTTCATGATCGCCGTGCCGGTTCTGGGTTGGCTGACTACCAGCGCCGAGGGGCATCGGGTGATGTTCTATGGCGTTGACCTGCCATTGCTGATCGAAGAAAACAAGCCGCTGGCCAAGCAATTCCAGGGCTGGCATGAGCTCGGCGCCACCATCGGTTATTGGCTGATCGGGCTGCACGCCGTGGCCGGGCTTTACCACCACTATGTGGTGCGCGATAACACCCTGCTGCGGATGATGCCTAAACGCGGTTAGTCGCGACCACCTTGTTCGAATCCCCGGCGGCCCTGCAAGCCGCCGGTATGGATGAAGATCAGACGCGTGCCCTGAGGAAATTTACCGGCTTCGACCTGTTGCTTGAGTGCCATGAGCGCTTTGCCGGTGTACAGCGGTTCGAAAAGAATGCCGCTGGCCTGTTCGGTCTGCTCGATGAATGCAAGCAGCTGCGGATCGACCTTGGCAAAACCGCCACGGCTGGCGTCCAGTAGTTCATACAAGGGATCGACCCAACCGGCTTCCTGCACAATCATCTCGACCTGCTGCGCCACGCCATGATCATCGGGCACCGCCAGCGCACCATACACCGGGTGTTCACCCGCCTCGGCCAGCACCAACCCAGCCAAAGTCGTACCCGTTCCGCAAGCCAGCCACCAACCGTCGTAGTTGCTCCAGCCCAGACCACTCAGTTGCTCGCGGGCCTGTGCCACCAGCTGCATGCAGCCCTTCGCCCCACGCAAGCCGCCACCACCTTCCGGCACCGGTTGCAGCTCGGGATACTGCGCCCGCCACGGCTGCCAGAAACCCGGCTCATGCCGCGCTCGATAACCGCCATAACCCAGCCAGTGCAACTGCATGCCGAACGCCTGTAAGTCCTTTACTGTCGGGGTGTCTTGCGGATGCCCGCGCAGCAAACCGACCGTGGTGAAACCGAAGCGCTTGCCCGCCGCCGCCAATGCGTGGAGATGGTTGGAGTGAGCACCGCCCAGGCTGATGATGCCTTGGGCGCCGTTCTGGTCGGCGGCTTTCAGGTGTTCGCTGAGTTTGAACCACTTGTTGCCGCTGATCAGCGGGTCGATCTGGTCCAGACGCAGGATGGCGACGTCGATGCCGGCCGTGGTGAGCCAGTCGAGGTGAAGGGGTTCGAGAGGGGCTTGGGGGAGCCAGTCGGCAGGAGGAAAAAGCATTGATGCGTTACGTTCTGACGAAAAACAGGAGTCTATCAGCCAGCACGAACCCTGTAGCAGCTGCCGAAGGCTGCGTTCGGCTGCGAAGCAGTCGTCAATCCTGACACCTCGGTTTATCTGGAATACCGCGATGGCTGATTTTGCGACTGCTGCGCAGCCGAACGCAGGCTGCGCCAGCTGCTACAAGGGATAGCTGCGAACGTTAGAGTTCAGCCGCCAACCGCGAACCCTGGTTGATCGCACGCTTGGCATCCAGCTCCGCCGCCACGTCCGCGCCGCCGATCAAGTGCACGTTCTGCCCGGCCGCAACCAGACCGTCATGCAACTCGCGCAATGGGTCCTGCCCGGCGCAGATCACGATGTTGTCCACCGGCAGCACCTGCGGTTCGCCGCTTTCGCCAATGCGGATGTGCAAGCCTTCGTCGTCGATCTTCAGGTACTCGACGCTGTTGAGCATTTGCACCTTTTTGTTCTTCAGACCGGTTCGGTGAATCCAGCCAGTGGTCTTGCCCAGGCCATCGCCGACCTTGGAGGTCTTGCGTTGCAGCAGGAACACTTCACGAGCCGGCGCATGCGGCGCAGCCTTGATGCCCGCGACACCGCCACGCGCTTCAAGGTGCGTATCGATGCCCCACTCCTTCCAGAACGCTTCGCGGTCCTGACTGGTGGCCACGCCTTCGTGCACGAGGAATTCCGACACGTCGAAACCGATACCGCCAGCGCCGATTACCGCGACGCGTTTGCCCACCGGTTTACGCTCGAGGATCACGTCCAGGTAGCTCAACACCTTGGCGTGCTCGACACCCGGAATCGCCGGAACCCGTGGCGCGATGCCGGTAGCGAGGATGATTTCGTCGTAACCGCCCTCGACCAGCTGCGCCACGTCCATACGGGTGTTCAGGCACAGCTCGACGTTGCTGGTCTGCAACTTGCGGTTGAAGTAGCGCAGGGTTTCGAAGAACTCTTCCTTGCCCGGCACGCGCTTGGCGATGTTGAACTGGCCGCCGATTTCACTGGCCGAATCGAACAGCGTCACCTGATGACCGCGTTCGGCGGCCACGGTGGCGGCGGACAGCCCCGCAGGACCGGCGCCAACCACGGCGAGTTTCTTGATCTGCTGCACCGGCAGGTAATTGAGTTCGGTTTCATGGCAGGCCCGCGGGTTCACCAGGCAACTGGTCAACTTGCCGCCGAACGTGTGATCCAGGCAAGCCTGGTTGCAACCGATGCAGGTATTGATTTCATCGCCACGGCCGGCCGCCGCCTTGTTGACGAAGTCCGGGTCGGCGAGGAACGGCCGCGCCATCGACACCATGTCGGCATCGCCTTCGGCCAGGATCTGCTCGGCGACTTCCGGGGTGTTGATGCGGTTGGTGGTGATCAGCGGAATACTCACCGAACCACGCAGTTTCGCCGTGACCTTGCTGAACGCTGCACGGGGCACCTTGGTGGCAATGGTCGGAATCCGCGCTTCGTGCCAGCCGATGCCGGTGTTGATGATGGTCGCGCCCGCCTGCTCGATGGCCTTGGCTAACTGCACGATTTCTTCCCAGGTGCTGCCGCCTTCCACCAGGTCGAGCATCGACAGGCGGAAGATAATGATGAAGTTCGGGCCGACCGCTTCGCGCACCCGACGGACGATTTCCACTGGCAGGCGCATGCGGTTTTCGTAGGCGCCGCCCCAGCGGTCAGTGCGATGGTTGGTGTGGGCCGCGAGGAACTGGTTAATGAAATAACCTTCGGAACCCATGATCTCGACACCGTCGTACTCGGCTTTTTGCGCCAGGGTCGAGCAGGTAACGAAATCGCTGATCTGCTTCTCGATGCCTTCCTCGTCCAGCTCTTTAGGCTTGAACGGGTTGATCGGCGCCTGGATCGCGCTCGGCGCCACCTGTTTCGGGCTGTAGGCATAACGCCCGGCATGCAGAATCTGCATGCAGATCTTGCCGCCCGCCTCGTGCACCGCGCGGGTGACGATCCGGTGTTTGAGCGCTTCTTCCTCGGTGGTCAGCTTGGCGGCGCCGGAGTAAACCCCGCCCTCATCATTGGGGCCGATACCACCGGTGACCATCAGGCCTACGCCGCCACGGGCACGCTCGGCGAAGTACGCGGCCATGCGTTCGAAACCGCCGGGTTTTTCCTCGAGGCCCGTGTGCATCGAACCCATCAGGGTACGGTTGCGCAACGTGGTAAAACCCAGGTCCAGCGGGGCCAACAGGTGCGGGTAATGAGCGGCGGCCATCGGTAACTCCACATCGAACGATCACGGAAAATTTGCAGGAGCTCTTCGGCCCCCGTCAGTCATGTTCGACAGACTAAGAGTCGCACCGCTGTCACTCAATGACCGTAACTGACAACTTATTGATCCAAATGCGCAGCGCCCCTTGGCAAGCGCAGGCATGGGCCCTACCCTAGTCGCGAACCCTGCACACGGCCGCTGACTGTTTTCCATGCGCAAACTTCTGTACCTGACCCTCTCCATGGCGTTGATCGCCGTTCTGACGACCTACGCGATGTGGGCCGCGGACCGTCCGGTGGGTCATTACCTGTCGGACCTGCGCATCAATCTTGCGGTCGATCAGGGCACGCCCGCCGATCGTGGCAATCTGCTGGGCATCCAGCCCGAACTGTTCCCCACCGACTATCAAAGCCCTGAACGCCTGCGCCGCAAGCTCGCGGCCTATTTGCAGAAGGCCCAGGACCAGGGCCTGCTGAATGAAAAAACCATCGTCGTACTGCCTGAACATATCGGCACCTGGCTGATGGTCAGCGGCGAGAAAGACGAGCTGTACCAGGCCACCACCCTCAAGGAAGCCTTGAACTGGCTGGCGGTGAGCAACCCGCTGCAGTTCATCCGCGCCCTGATCACCGCCGAAGGCAGCAACCGTCTCGACGACGCGCACTTGCGGATGAAAGCCAAACGCATGGCCAAGGATTACCAGGCGCTGTTCGGTGGCCTGGCGAAAGAATTCCACGTGACCCTGGTGGCCGGTTCCATCGTGCTGCCCGAGCCGAGCGTCAGCGACGGCACCCTGCACATCGGCCACGGCGCGCTGTACAACAGCAGCGTGGTGTTCGGTCGCGACGGCCTGCCAATCGGCCAGCCCCAGCGACAAGTGCACCCGACGTTCGCTGGACGTGGCACGCTCCAAGGCAATTCCGATCATCCGGTCAACGTCGTCGACACCCCGGCCGGACGCCTCGGCGTGCTGATCGGCAGCGACAGCTGGTACCCCGACAACTACCGCAAACTTGACGACCAAGGCGCGCAACTGGTGGCGGTCCCGGCGTTCGTCGTCGGGCGTGGGTCCTGGGATCAACCGTGGCGCGGCTATAAAGGCCTGCCCGCGCCGGGCTCTGTCAGCCTCAAGGCCGGCGAACTCAGCGAAGGTCAGGCCTGGCAGCGGCTGACGCTGACCGCCCAACCACCGGCCAGCCAGAGCATCGCCGGCATGAGCGTGTTCCTGCGTGGTCAGTTCTGGGACAAGAGCAGCGCCGGTCAAAGCTTCCTCAGCAGCAACGGGCAGCATTTCGCCGACGGCGATGCCCGCGGCGCGCAATTGCTGAACCTCTGGTTGTAAGCGATGAAACCGCAGCCGATGCGCCTCGGGGATCTGTCGGTGGGCTTCGTCCATAGCCTGGCCGACGCCGTGCGCAGCCATGGCCTGGACCCACAACCGTTGCTGGAACAGTACGGCCTCGACGCCGCGCGACTGGCTGAAGCCGGCGCCCGCCTGTCGATCCCGCGCTACATGCGCCTGGGCCACGGCGCCATTCAACTGACCGACGACCCGGCGCTGGGTTTGCGCATGGGCCAGCTCAGTCGCCTGAGTCAGGCCGGCCTCGCCGGCGTCACCGCCGCCCAGGCCCCCACCGTGCGCGAAGCGGCGCGCTGCCTGATTCGTTTCGAAGCGCTGTACGGCTCCAACTATCGCGGCCAGTCGAGCTTTCACGAAGACGCCCAAGGCGCCTGGCTGCGGTTCTATTCGATCAGCCCCTACAACGCCTACAACCGCTTCGTGGTGGACTCGATCATCGCTGGCTGGTTGCAGCAATTGTCCAGCGTGAGCCCTGCCCCGCTGCGCGCCGAACGAATCGAGATCGAATTTGACGCTCCGGATTACCGTGATGCCTATGCCGTACTCGGCGACTGTCCGATCCAGTTTGGCGCCGAACAGAATCAACTGCGCCTGAGCCTGGATAGCCTCGCCCAGCGCAACCCGGAGCACTGCCCGAGCACCTGGCGGCACCTGCTGCAACTGTGTGAACGGGAACTTGAGCAACTGACACGTACCCGCAGCCTGCGTGAACGCATCACTCAGTTGCTGGGCCCGTTGCTCAATGGTGGCCGGGAACCCGACCTGGAAGAAGTGGCGGCACGCCTGAAGCTGCCAACCTGGACCTTGCGCCGCAAACTCGCCGAGGAAGGCACGCAATTTCGTGCAATTCTCAACGATACACGCCGCGACCTGGCCATGACCTACATCCGCGACACTGAACTGGCGTTCGGCGAAATCGCCTACCTGCTGGGGTTTGCCTCAGCCGAAGCCTTTCAGCGCGCCTTCAAACGCTGGAATGGCCAGACGCCCGGCGAGTTTCGCCGCAGTCATCGTCAATCCGCGTAATTGTAATTACAGCTCAGTAGCGTCTTCGGCCGGTTCCAGTGGGTCCAGTTCAAACGCCTGATACTCGAGCAGTTCTTCTTGATAATCGTCCATTATTAAACCCCCATCGCTTGTTGAAAAAACCGTCTGAATAAATGACCAGCACCCCGAGCATAAAGTGCCCGCATGAAAGAAAAATGACGCTGGCACGACACTACGTCGCTACTGAATAAAACGTAGCAGGTGGTCAGGAATTTATCACTGGATTTTTCGATACGGGCTGTGGGAAAACAGCCCGACTTGATGTGGATCAGTCTTGAAAGACGTTACGGGAGCGGTATCGTCTGACCCGCCCCCATAACAAGCAAGCCCATTACTGGCCGGAGACAGGTATCGCCGAAATCGGCTCGGTTGGCGGCGGCAGAGTGCTCGAGTCCGCTACTGGAGTGACCGTTTCCGTGGACGACGTCGGCTCGGTGCTCTTGGTCGGGGTAATCGGCGCGGTTTCAGCAGGCGGCGCAACAGGCTGCGAAGTGGCAGGCGCGGCGGCAGGTGCGGGCTCGGCTGCCGGCGCTGGCGCAGGTTCTGCCGCCGGTGCCGGGGTTGGCGCCAACTGAGCCGGTGCAGCCTTGGCTTCAGGCACCCCAAGTTCGGTTTTCGGCTTCTCGACGATGTGCGCGGCCTTCTTCGCTTCCGGCGGCAGGAACAATTCGACCAGAGTAAAGAAGCGTTCATAGAACTTGGCCGAAGACACGGTTTCGCTGGCGACCTTGACCATCGAATCGTCAGACGAGCCGATCGGCATCGATACCGACCCCAACACGCCGACGCCGAGGCTGGCGGAGTTGTTGGTCTTTTTCAGCGCATAGCGGTCCTGCAGGGCGTTGGCGAACATGGTCGCATGATGCCCCTCGCTGCCGTCATCGGCGCAGACCACACTGAAGCTGATCTCCATATGGGTTTCGCCGGTCTGCTGGAAGCTCTTGTGTCCACTGACCAGTTTCGGATCGCTGCTGGTGATGATGTAACCCTGGCTGAGCAAGGCCCGACGGGCGGCTTCGCAGGTTTGTGCATCGGTCACCGGGTAGCTGCGCGAAAACGTCCCGGAGTCGTCGAAGTTCTCATGCTCATAGACAGCGGCTTTCTTCGACGAACAACCGGCAGCGGCGGCCAGCACCAAGGCCAGCCCGACAACACGCATGGGAATTGATTTAAACATTGAACATCCTGAGAAAAACGGTTCGGGGCGTATTGTGCAACAGATCGATGCTTAGCGGAGTATCGATTGTGTCTAAAAAAGGCTACAGACTCATTGACCGTGATATCAGGAGAAAGTCCCGCCGGAGCAAAAATCAAAAGATCGCAGCCTGCGGCAGCGCCTAAAGATGACCGCGATCCCCTGAAAGCGCTAGCGCAGGCTGCGATCTTTTCGTGTCCCCCATAAAAAAAACCCCAACCTTTCGGCTGGGGTCCTTTATGTCGCGCAAAGCTCAGTCAGGCATCAGAAACGCTTGATCTCAGCTTCACGCTCCAGCAGCTTGCGGTAGGCCGCGAAGTCTTGCTGGCCAATGCGCGAGGCGAGGAAGCGACGGTATTGAGCCTTCTCTTCTTCGGTCGGCGCAGCGCCTTCATTCACGCCGTTCAGACGCACGACCACCAGGCTACCATCGGCCAGGGTCACGCTGCTGAAGGTCGGCTTGTCCTTGGAGACTGGCTTGGGCATGCGGAACAACGCTTGCAGCACGGTTGGGTCGACCCCTTCCTGAGCGCGAGTCGCGGTTGCAGTGACTTTCCAGTTCTGACCATCGATCGCCTTGTCCAGTGCGGTCTTGCCATCACGCAAGCTGGCGATCAGTTGATCGGCCTTGGTCTTGGCAGCGGCACTGGCGTGCTCCTTGGTCAATTGCACGCGGATGCTGGCAGCCACGCTTTCCAGCGGCAGTTGCTCAGGCTTGCGGTGCTCCTTGGCGCGCAGCACGATCACGGTTTCCGGATCCAGCTCGATGGCGGTGCTGTTGGCACCCTCATCCAGGACTTCAGGACTGAATGCAGCGGTCACCACGGCACGATTGGCCGCAACGCCTTCGCCACCTTCACGGCCGAATGGCGCGGACGTGTGAACGGTCAGCTTCAGGTCTTGTGCCGGCTGGGCCAGATCAGAGGACTCGAACGAGGAGTCTTCCAATTGCTTGGTCGCTTCGACGAAACGCTGCTCGACTTGCTGGGTTTTCAACTCGCGGGTCAGCTTGTCTTTCAGGCTGGCGAACGTTGGCACTTCAGGCGCTTCGACACCCAACAGTTTGATCAGGTGGAAACCGAAGTCAGTGCGAACCGGCTCCGAGACCTGATCCTTGGCCAACGAATACAGGGCTTTTTCAAACGCTGGATCGTAGACGCCCGGACCGGCAAAACCGAGGTCACCGCCGTTGTTCGCCGAACCTGGATCCTGGGAGAACTCCTTGGCCAGGGCCTCGAAACTCTCGCCTTTGGCCAGGCGCGCCTGAACTTCTTCGATCTTGGCCTTGGCTTGCGCCTCGGTCACCTTGTCGTTCACTTCGATCAGAATGTGCGCAGCCCGGCGTTGCTCGGACAGGTTCGCGGTTTCTTTCTGATACGCCGCTTGCAAGTCTTCGTCCTTGACGCTGACCTGATCGAAGAAGGATGCCTTCTTCAATTCAAGGTAATCGATGACCACCTGATCCGGCGTCATGAACTCCTTGGCGTGTTCGTCGTAGTAGGCCTTGACCTCATCGTCGGTCAGTTTCACTGCCGCCGGGTCTGCCTTGATGTTCACGGTGGCGAAATCGCGGGTCTGTTTTTCCAGACGGGCGAAGGCCAACACCTGTGCATCGGTGACGAAACCGCTACCGGCCAGGCCAGCGCGCAGCTGACCGATCAGCATTTCCTGAGCCAGCATCTGACGGAATTGCAGACGGCTGTAGCCCAGTTGACGGATCACCTGGTCGAAACGCTCGGGGCTGAACTTGCCGTTCACCTGGAATTCAGGCGTTTGCAGGATCACCTGATCCAAAGCAGCTTCGGAGAAAGCGAATTTCGATTTTTCTGCGCCTTGCAGCAGCAGTTTGCGATCGATCAAGCCTTTGAGGGCCGATTCGCGCAGCATTTTTTCGTCGAGCAAGGAAGCATCGAAATCCTTGCCCAGCTGTTGCATGAGCTGACGGCGTTGCATATCGACCGCCTGGCTCAGCTCGTTCTGGCTGATTTCTTCGCCGTTGACCTTGGCCGCGTCATTTTTGTGCGTCGTGGCCTTGAAAATAGCGTCGAAACCGGTCAAAGCCATCAGTGCAACGATGACCCCGATAATGGTCTTGGCAATCCAGCCTTGTGAATTGTCCCTGATATTCTGCAGCATGCGTCCCCCAGAAACGGTTGAACTTCAAAATTAGGCAACCGTGGAGCGTGGGTAGAATCCGGATAGAAGAAAGGCGCATCCGAGGATGCGCCTTCTCGTAACTGGCGGAGCGGACGGGACTCGAACCCGCGACCCCCGGCGTGACAGGCCGGTATTCTAACCGACTGAACTACCGCTCCGCTGCCAAGTCAGGAATGACCCCGACCCGGATAGGCAAAAACCTGAATCGAACTTAGTTGACAGCTTCTTTCAGTGCTTTACCGGCTTTGAAACCTGGCTTTTTGGCTGCTGCGATTTCCAGCGTCTTACCGGTCTGTGGGTTACGACCGATGCGAGCTGGACGATCAGTCACGGAGAAAGTACCGAAACCAACCAGAACAACAGAATCACCAGCCTTGAGAGCGCCAGTGACGGATTCGATTACAGCGTCCAGCGCACGGCCAGCAGCAGCTTTCGGGATATCAGCGGATGCAGCGATAGCATCAATCAGTTCCGACTTGTTCACTCTAAGTCCCCTTATATCTATTTGAGTTTGATTCTAAGTTTTTTGGTGAAAGCAAAAAAAACGAGTGCTGAATGGCCTACAGACACTTAAGAGCCGCTTTATAACAAGGGCTCTAAAAAACTGTCAAGGAAGCCCCCCAGGCAAATGCGTACTAATGCGTGCTAATTCTTTCCTTAGAGTCAGACTCGCGTTTGTCATCCTTTGCAACGATCTCCGGAACCACATCCGGTAAGGGTTCCGGCGCGTATTGCAGCGCAATTTGCAGGACCTCGTCAATCCATTTAACGGGTTTAATCTGTAGATCTTGCTTGATGTTGTCAGGAATTTCCTTCAGATCGCGTACGTTCTCTTCAGGAATGATCACCGTCTTGATTCCGCCACGGTGAGCAGCCAGCAGTTTTTCCTTCAAGCCACCGATCGCCAGCACCTGACCACGCAAGGTGATTTCGCCGGTCATGGCGACGTCCGCTCTTACAGGAATGCCAGTCAATGCCGACACCAGGGCCGTGCACATGCCTACACCGGCGCTAGGGCCGTCTTTCGGGGTCGCCCCTTCAGGCATGTGGATATGCGTGTCGCGCTTCTCGTGGAAGTCCAGGGGAATCCCCAGGCTCTTCGCACGGCTGCGGACAACGGTCAGGGCTGCGGTGATCGATTCGACCATCACGTCACCCAGAGAACCGGTCTTGATCAATTGGCCTTTACCCGGCACGACTGCGGCTTCGATGGTCAGCAATTCGCCGCCCACCTGGGTCCACGCCAGGCCGGTGACCTGACCGATCTGATCCTGCTGTTCAGCCAGGCCGTAACGGAATTTACGCACGCCCAGGAAGTGTTCCAGCATCTCGGCAGTCACCTTCACCGAGAAGCGTTTTTCCAGAGCATGCTCTTTGACCGCCTTGCGGCAAACCTTGGCAATCTGGCGCTCCAGCCCACGTACACCGGCTTCGCGGGTGTAGTAGCGGATGATGTCGCGGATCGCTTCGGCGTCGAATTCCAGCTCGCCTTTCTTCAGGCCGTTGGCAGCAATCTGCTTGGGCGAAAGGTATTTGACGGCGATGTTGATCTTCTCGTCTTCGGTGTAACCCGGCAGACGAATCACTTCCATCCGGTCCAGCAGCGCCGGTGGAATATTCATCGAGTTGGAGGTGCACAGGAACATCACATCGGACAGGTCGTAGTCGACTTCCAGATAGTGATCGTTGAAGTTGTGGTTTTGCTCGGGGTCGAGCACTTCCAGCAACGCCGACGCCGGATCGCCACGCATGTCGCTGCCCATTTTGTCGATTTCATCGAGCAGGAACAGCGGGTTGCGGACGCCCACCTTTGTCATCTTTTGAATCAATCTTCCTGGCATCGAACCGATATAAGTCCGGCGATGACCACGAATTTCCGCCTCATCACGCACGCCACCGAGGGCCATGCGGACGAATTTGCGGTTGGTGGCATGCGCAATCGACTCCGCCAGAGAGGTTTTACCCACCCCTGGAGGACCGACCAGGCACAATACCGGGCCGCGAATCTTCTTCACGCGCTTCTGCACGGCGAGGTATTCGAGGATCCGCTCTTTGACTTCTTCCAGACCGTAGTGGTCGGCGTCGAGAATGTCTTCGGCACGGGCCAGGTCCAGGCGCACTTTGCTCTGGGCTTTCCATGGCACTTGAACCAGCCAGTCGATGTACGAACGCACCACGGTCGCTTCCGCGGACATTGGCGACATTTGCTTCAGCTTGTTCAGTTCGGCCTGAGCCTTGGCCAACGCATCTTTCGGCAGACCGGCGGCATCGATGCGCTTTTTCAGCTCTTCGATTTCGTTGTGGCCTTCGTCGCTGTCACCCAGCTCTTTCTGAATGGCCTTCATCTGCTCATTCAGGTAGTACTCGCGCTGGCTGCGCTCCATTTGCTTCTTAACGCGGCCGCGAATGCGCTTTTCGACTTGCAGCAGATCGATCTCGGCATCCAGCAACGCCAGAACGTGCTCGACCCGGGCCGACAAATCGATGATTTCGAGGATTTCCTGCTTCTGCTCGATCTTCAGGGCCATGTGCGCGGCCATGGTGTCGACCAGGCGACCTGGCTCGTCGATGCTGTTGAGCGACGACAGGACTTCAGCGGGGACTTTCTTGCCCAGCTGCACATATTGTTCGAACTGAGCCAGCAGGCTGCGGACAAACACTTCCGATTCGCGCTCAGGGGCTTCGGTTTCGTCAATCAGCGAGACTTCGGCACGGCAGTGGCCGTCGACTTCGCTGAAGCGCTCCACGGCGCCCCGCTGCTCGCCTTCGACAAGAACCTTGACGGTGCCGTCAGGCAGCTTGAGCAGCTGCAGAACGGTAGCAATGGTGCCTACGCGATAAAGTGCTTCTTCACCGGGATCGTCGTCAGCAGGATTCCGCTGAGCCAGCAGAAGGATCTGCTTGTCGCCCGTCATCGCTGCCTCGAGAGCTTCGATGGATTTCTCGCGCCCCACGAACAGCGGGATAACCATGTGCGGATAAACCACGACATCACGCAATGGCAGGAGAGGCAATTCGATGGTCGTCTTCATGATTTCGCCTCTACGGCGGCCATAAGGCCGTAAACAGATGGAAGTAAGCTTGAAACCAAGATGGGGGCTGTTTTCAAAAAAAACAAGCGGATAAAAGAATCACTTAAAAAATCAGAGCTTACGGTAGCGCCCGTATTTATCCCGGCGCATCCAGAAATTCAGGTTAGCTGCCCCGTCTCCCACAATAGCAAAGGGGCCCGAAGGCCCCTTCTTTATTCCAGCAGTGTGACGCTTAAGCGTCTGGCGCTGCCTTGGCAGTCGGCTCACTGTTCTCATAGAGATACAGAGGCTTGGACTTGCCTTCTATAACGCTTTCGTCGATCACTACTTTACTCACCTCGGACTGCGAGGGGATTTCATACATAGTGTCGAGCAATACACCTTCGAGAATCGAGCGCAGGCCACGGGCACCGGTTTTGCGTTCCAGGGCACGTTTGGCGACCGATTTCAGCGCGTCGGCCCGGAATTCCAGGTCCACGCCTTCCATCTCGAACAGCTTGGCATACTGCTTGGTCAGAGCATTTTTGGGCTCGGTGAGAATCTGCATCAGCGCAGCCTCATCAAGCTCGTCCAGCGTGGCAAGTACCGGCAGACGACCGACGAATTCCGGGATCAGACCGAACTTGACCAGATCGTCAGGCTCGACTTCACGCAGGGATTCACCGACTTTCTTGCCTTCTTCCTTGCTGCGCACTTCTGCGCTGAAACCGATGCCACCCTTGGTGGAACGGTTTTGAATAACCTTTTCCAGACCGGAGAACGCACCGCCGCAGATGAACAAGATGTTACGGGTGTCGACCTGAAGGAATTCCTGCTGCGGATGCTTGCGACCACCTTGAGGCGGAACGGAAGCGACCGTGCCTTCGATCAACTTGAGCAGGGCCTGCTGCACGCCTTCACCGGAAACGTCCCGGGTGATCGACGGGTTGTCAGACTTGCGCGAGATCTTGTCGATCTCATCGATGTAGACAATGCCCATCTGGGCTTTTTCTACGTCGTAATCGCACTTCTGCAGCAGTTTCTGAATGATGTTCTCGACATCTTCCCCCACGTAACCTGCCTCGGTGAGGGTGGTTGCGTCGGCGATAGTGAACGGAACGTTCAGCAAGCGGGCCAGGGTTTCGGCCAGCAGGGTTTTACCCGAGCCTGTCGGGCCGATCAGCAGGATGTTGCTCTTGCCGAGTTCGACGTCGTCATTCTTTTTGTCACGCTGGTTCAGACGTTTGTAGTGGTTGTACACCGCTACAGCCAGAACCTTTTTCGCGCGCTCCTGACCAATCACGTACTGATCGAGGATGCCGCTGATTTCTTTAGGCGAAGGCAATTTATGCGCGCTGCTTTCGGCCTGGGCTTCCTGCACCTCCTCGCGGATGATGTCATTGCACAGGTCGACGCACTCGTCGCAGATAAAGACCGAGGGGCCGGCAATCAATTTGCGCACTTCATGCTGGCTTTTGCCACAGAAGGAGCAATAGAGCAGCTTGCCGTTGTCCTCGCCGTTGCGGGTGTCAGTCATTCGTTCGATCCAAATCCGATAGGCTTGCAACACAAGATGAAGGCTATTGCGGGCTTTTTCAAGCCCGCTGGTGTCGGACCTGCCGACCAAGCCTGTTTTGGGCTGCTTATTTTAAACAGGGCGCTGGCTGATCACTTCGTCGATCAAGCCGTACTCACGCGCAGCTTCTGCACTCATGAAATTATCGCGATTGGTATCGCGCTCGATTTCTTCAAGAGTGCGACCGCTATGCGCGGCCATCAGCGTGTTGAGACGCTCGCGGATAAACAGGATCTCCTTGGCATGGATTTCGATATCCGACGCCTGCCCCTGGAAACCGCCCAGTGGCTGGTGAATCATCACACGCGAGTTCGGCAGGCAGTAACGCTTGCCGGGGGCACCGGCGGTCAGCAGAAATGCGCCCATGCTGCATGCCTGACCGATACAGGTGGTCGACACGTTTGGCTTGATGAACTGCATGGTGTCGTAGATCGACATGCCCGCCGTTACCGAACCGCCCGGGGAGTTGATATAGAGATGGATGTCCTTGTCCGGGTTTTCCGCTTCAAGGAACAGCAGTTGCGCACAAATCAGGTTAGCCATGTAGTCCTCTACCGGACCAACCAGAAAGATCACTCGCTCCTTGAGAAGACGCGAGTAAATATCATAGGCGCGCTCGCCACGAGCAGACTGCTCGACAACCATCGGGACCAGGCCGCCTGCGGCCTGGATATCTGAGTTCTGCTGAATATACGAATTACGGAACATGCTCTGCAGTCACTCCCAAATAGTTATGTCTTGAATACGCATAAGCCAGCACGAAGGCTGGCTTATGGTGTGTGCTTCTTACCGCAAAAACGATCAGTCGGCTTGTGGAGCTTCTACCGGCTTGACTGCTTCTTCGTAAGAGACCGATTTGTCGGTCACGCTAGCTTTCTGCAGAACAGTATCCACAACTTGCTCTTCCAGCACAACCGAACGGACTTCGTTCAGTTGCTGGTCGTTCTTGTAGTACCAGGACACAACCTGCTCAGGCTCTTGGTAGGCCGAAGCCATTTCCTGAATCATCTCGCGAACGCGGGCTTCGTCAGGCTTGAGGTCGAATTGCTTGACCACTTCAGCCACGATCAGACCCAGCACGACGCGGCGCTTGGCTTGCTCTTCGAACAGCTCGGCCGGCAGTTGGTCAGGCTTGATGTTGCCACCGAACTGCTGAACAGCCTGCACGCGCAGACGGTCGACTTCGTTGGACAGCAGAGCCTTGGGCACTTCGATCGGGTTGGTGGCCAGCAGACCGTCCATCACCTGATTCTTGACCTTGGATTTGATCGCCTGACGCAGTTCGCGCTCCATGTTCTTGCGAACTTCGGTGCGGAAGCCTTCCAGACCGGTTTCCTTGATGCCGAATTGAGCGAAGAACTCTTCGGTCAGCTCTGGCAGTTTAGGCTCGGAAACAGTGTTCACGGTCACGGTGAACTCAGCAGTTTTGCCTGCCAGGTCGAGGTTCTGGTAGTCCTCTGGGAAGGTCAGGTTCAGAACGCGCTCTTCGCCGGCTTTAGCGCCAACCAGACCGTCTTCGAAACCAGGGATCATGCGGCCGGAACCCAGCACCAGCTGAGTACCCTTGGCAGAACCGCCTGCGAACACTTCACCGTCGACCTTGCCGACGAAATCGATGTTCAGCTGGTCTTCGTTCTGGGCAGCGCGATCGGCCACTTCAAAACGGGTGTTCTGCTTGCGCAGGACTTCCAGCATCTTGTCCAGATCGGCGTCAGCCACTTCGGCGCTCAGGCGCTCGACGGTGATGCCTTCGAAACCGGCAACGGTGAACTCAGGGAACACTTCGAATACAGCTACGTATTCCAGGTCCTTGCCCGCTTCCAGGGTTTTAGGTTCGATCGAAGGCGAACCAGCCGGGTTCAGCTTCTGCTCGACGACAGCTTCGTAGAAGGAAGACTGGATCACGTCGCCCACAGCTTCTTGACGCGCATCAGCCCCGAAACGCTGACGGATCACGCTCATTGGCACTTTGCCTGGACGGAAGCCAGCGATCTTGGCCTTTTGGGCAGTCTGCTGCAGACGCTTGTTGACCTGAGTCTCGATGCGCTCAGCCGGCACGGTGATGCTCATGCGGCGCTCAAGAGCAGAAGTATTTTCAACAGAAACTTGCATGGATATTCCTCGTTGCACAGACGTTAGCCGGCCGTTTCCGACCCCAGAATCAAGGGCATGCATTCTAGTGGGTCAAACTCAAGAAGTCACCCTACTGAAAACGGGTAAAAAAACAGCAGGCAATTTATAGGCGGGGACAAACGGTTGTGCCTCGCCCTGTTAGCAAATACAGCCAATCAAGCCAGGGCTCTGCACCCACCTTCCTATATATAGAAGGATTCGGCAATCCGTCCCTGACAGCCAACCCCGCGAGGGGATCGGCGGGCAAATCGAGCATCATCGAGAAACATAAATACGACGAAGCGACCTGCCCCTGCGGCCCACAACCTGCAGCCGCCGACACTCAAACCACTGAAACAAAAAAGGCGCCAGACTGTTAAATCTGGCGCCTTTCGGAATATGGGGTGGACGATGGGGATCGAACCCACGACAACGGGAGTCACAATCCCGTGCTCTACCAACTGAGCTACGCCCACCATATTGCGTGACAAAGAAGCCAAACAACTTCTTTGTTGTGCCCCAATCAAGCCAAGTGGCATGAGTGAAGCTTTATTTGGTGCGGATGAAGAGACTCGAACTCTTACGCCTCGCGGCGCTGGAACCTAAATCCAGTGTGTCTACCAATTCCACCACATCCGCAGTTGAAGCTGTTAAAGCAAAGGCGCCAGACTGTTAATCTGGCGCCTTTCGAAATATGGGGTGGACGATGGGGATCGAACCCACGACAACGGGAGTCACAATCCCGTGCTCTACCAACTGAGCTACGCC
>NZ_JBGLZF010000046.1:0-43484 GCF_047304405.1 Pseudomonas sp. Pseusp11 | reverse complement strand
GGAGCCGGATTTGAACCGACGACCTTCGGGTTATGAGCCCGACGAGCTACCAGACTGCTCCATCCCGCGTCTGTGTGTCGGCATTCTACAGAGGATCGCCGGGCTGTCAACCTTCAATCTCGGTAAAATCTGTTCCTGTTCAATCGCTTAGGTGAAAACAGGGAGTGTGGATCGGGCTGAAACGCAGGCAGAGCAAGGCTTTTGGCTCTATCGGTAGGTGGCTTTCGATTGAGAAAATAAATTCCTTCGGTACTTTTCCTACCGCTTGAAAAGAAGATTCAGACTACTGGTGCTATATACAGGTGTCAGTGAGATACTGCCGGTACGACACGCCGATACTTCATTTCTTCGCCATGAACACCGCTTTTATATGACGCAGCGAAAAATCATCCACGTCGATTGTGACTGCTTCTACGCCGCCATCGAGATGCGTGACGACCCGCGCCTGGCTGGTAAGCCTTTGGCGGTGGGCGGCTCGGCGGATCGGCGTGGGGTGATTGCTACCTGTAACTATGAAGCGCGGGCGTATGGCGTGCGCTCGGCCATGTCTTCCGGACATGCCTTGAAACTGTGTCCGGACCTGACCATCGTCAAGCCGCGCATGGAAGCCTATAGAGAAGCATCGAAGGAAATTCATACGATCTTTCGCGATTACACCGACCTGATCGAGCCGCTGTCCCTGGACGAGGCGTATCTCGACGTGTCGGACAGTGCGCATTTTGGCGGCAGCGCCACGCGAATCGCCCAGGACATTCGTCGCCGGGTGTCCAATCAGTTGCACATCACCGTGTCGGCCGGCGTGGCGCCGAACAAGTTTCTTGCCAAGATCGCCAGCGACTGGAAGAAGCCCAATGGCTTGTTCGTGATCACGCCTGATCAGGTGGAAGACTTTGTCAGCGGCTTGCCGGTGAGCAAGTTGCACGGTGTTGGCAAAGTGACCGCTGACAAACTGGGCAAGCTCGGCATCGTCGATTGCGCGCAATTACGCGAGTGGAACAAATTGGCGTTGGTGCGTGAATTCGGCAGCTTCGGCGAGCGACTCTGGAGCCTGGCCCGTGGGATCGATGAGCGGTTGGTGCACAACGACAGTCGTCGGCAGTCGATCAGCGTTGAAAACACCTATGACGTGGACCTGCCGGATCTGGTGAGTTGCCTGGATAAGTTGCCCGAATTGCTGGAGTCCCTGAATGGCCGCATGGCGCGGATCGACAGCAGTTATCGTCCGGGCAAGCCGTTCGTCAAAGTGAAATTCCACGATTTTACCCAGACTACGTTGGAGCAGGCCGGGGCAGGGCGGGATCTGGGGAGTTATCAGCTGTTGCTGACCCAGGCCTTCAATCGCGGCGGGAAACCGGTGCGGTTGTTGGGGATTGGGGTGAGGCTGGAGGATTTGCGGGGCGGGTTTGAGCAGTTGGAGTTGTTTGAGCGGTAAGATTTAAAAGCAAAAGATCGCAGCCTTCGGCAGCTCCTACGCGCCTGTGGGCGCCGCCGAAGGCTGCGATCTTTTAATGGGGCTTAATTCGCCCCCGGATCCGCCACCAGTCGCCCGGCATCCTTGGTCAGTGACTTGAGGAACTCAGCCTGCAACTCGGGATCGTTGCGGGTCAGTTCGATCAGGCTCTGTTCCAGTTCGCTGGCTTCTTCTTCCAGGCCCAGTTCCGACAGACGTTTGACCCGGTGCACCCACTGGCTCACTTCGTCGTCTTCGAGGTCGTCGTAAATCAGCTCATGGGCTTCGAGCAGCTTGCCGCGCAAGTTGTTGCTGATCGCCAGGGACGAGTCGGTGTGCACATCGTCCTTGTTGTCCTCGACACTGATCTGCAGCTTGCCCAGATGATTGAGGTCATGTTCGGCGAACGGGCTGTCCAGCAGGTTCAGGCGCAACACACCGTTGCGGTCGGTGTTCAGCTCGAACGTGTCCTTGCCGGCCTTGACCTGCACCGGACGCTCGCTCCAGGGCAGGCTCGAGTATTCCGTGCGCTTGTCACGCTGGACTTCATCGATGCCCGCCAGGTTCTGCTGCGCGCGACCGTGAGACTGCACGTTCATGAACGGGTTGAGCCCGGCAAAACCATAGCTGAGCCAATCCTTCGTCACGCTGTCCGGCAGATTACCGAGGGCGAACACGTTGACCACGTTCGCACCGACGCCGGCCACCACGGCAACCGCTCCCAGCGGGATCTCATAGATCTCCCTCCAGGGTTGGTAAGGCGTGTAACGGTCATAGTGGCGTGTGACTTCGAATTCGGTGACTTCGAAGGTCTTCTGCTCGTGGATTTTCACCCGGCGTTGCGGCAGCTCCAGCACTTTGGGTTCGCCGACATCGATCTGCAGGCTGTGATCGAGCAACTTACGCTCGACCCGCTCCTCGTGTTCGCTGCGTTGTGACATGTGATTGGCACAGCCGCTGACCAGCAGGGTGCCGCACAAGGCGGCACCACCGAGGCCTAAGGTGTTTCGCTTGAACATGACGTCTCTATCTGGTGTCAGCGGCGGATACGGGCCTGGAGGAAAGACAGCACGTCAGCAACCGGCAGCGCTTGCGCCTCGGCTTCGGTACGGCTCTTGTATTCCAGATTGCCGTCGGCGAGGCCGCGGTCACTGACCACGATCCGGTGTGGAATGCCGATCAGCTCCATGTCCGCGAACTTGATGCCCGGGCTGGTTTTCTTGTCGCGGTCGTCCAGTAGCACGTCGAAGCCGGCAGCAGTCAGTTCTGCGTAGAGCTTGTCGGTGGCTTCGCGAACCTGTTCGGTTTCGTAGCGCAGCGGCACCAGAGCAACCTGGAACGGGGCCAGAGCGTCGCTCCAGATGATCCCGTTCTCGTCGTTGTTCTGTTCGATGGCGGCGGCCACCACGCGGGATACGCCAATGCCGTAGCAGCCCATTTCCAGGGTCACCGGTTTGCCGTTCTCGCCCAGCACTTCGCACTTCATCGCTTTGCTGTACTTGTTGCCCAGCTGGAAGATGTGCCCGACTTCGATGCCGCGCTTGATTTCCAGGGTGCCTTTGCCGTCAGGGCTCGGGTCGCCAGCGACAACGTTGCGCAGGTCGGCAACGGTCGGAACCGGCAGATCGCGCTCCCAGTTCACGCCAAAGTAGTGCTTGTCGTCGATGTTGGCACCAATGCCGAAGTCGCTCATCAGCTCGACGGAACGGTCGATGATGATCGGCAGCGGCAGGTTCAGCGGGCCGAGGGAACCGGCGCCGGCGCCAATGGCGTCGCGCAGTTCGGCTTCGGAAGCCATGACCAGCGGGCTGGCAACGCCAGGCTGGTTGGCGGCCTTGATTTCATTCAGTTCGTGGTCGCCACGGATGATCAGGGCAATCAGCTTGCCTTTCTCTTCAGCGTGCACCACCAGGGTCTTGATGGTTTTTTCGATCGGCAGGTCGAAGCCTTCGACCAGCTGCGCAATGGTCTTGGCGTTCGGCGTGTCGACCAGGCGCAGCTCTTCGGCAGGCAGCGGACGAGAGGTTTCCCGCGGTACGGCTTCGGCTTTCTCGATGTTCGCGGCGTAGTCGGAACCGTTGCTGAAGACGATGTCGTCTTCGCCGGATTCAGCCAGCACGTGGAACTCGTGGGAACCGGCGCCACCGATGGAGCCGTTGTCGGCTTCAACCGGACGGAATTTCAGGCCCAGGCGGGTGAACACGTTGCAGTACGCCTGGTGCATGCGGTCGTAGGTGACCTGCAGCGATGCCTGGTCGGCGTGGAACGAGTAGGCGTCCTTCATGATGAATTCGCGGCCACGCATCAAACCGAAGCGTGGGCGGATTTCGTCACGGAATTTGGTCTGGATCTGATACAGGTTGATCGGCAGCTGTTTGTAGCTGCTCAACTCGTTGCGCATCAGGTCGGTGATGACCTCTTCGTGAGTCGGGCCGGCGCAGAAGTCGCGACCGTGGCGATCCTTGAAGCGCAGCAATTCAGGGCCGTATTCTTCCCAGCGACCCGATTCCTGCCACAGCTCAGCCGGTTGAGTGCTCGGCATCAACACTTCGAGAGAACCGGCGGCGTTCATTTCTTCACGCACGATGGCTTCGACCTTGCGCATCACTCGCAAGCCCATCGGCAGCCAGGTGTACAGGCCCGAGGCGAGTTTGCGGATCATGCCGGCGCGCAGCATCAGCTGATGGCTGATGACGACCGCGTCGGAAGGCGTTTCTTTCTGTGTGGCGAGCAAAAATTGACTGGTGCGCATGGTTGGCCGTTGTCGGTTGCTGATAACGAGAAGTAATGGGGCATTGTACGGGCGAGATCTGCTGGCGTACAGGCGTGCGGCCGGCTGTGTGGCTGGAGGGCGAGAATCTGCTCGCCCTCTGCGACCTGTATCAAAGAGGCTGCGATTCTTCCGTGACCGGGGTCTGAGCCGGTTCAGGCGTCGGGGTCGGACCGGCACGGCGGTTTTCCTGGAACCAGTGCAAGGCGATCAACAGCAGCGTCGGAACGCCCAGCAGGGCAGTGATCAGGAAGAAGTTGTGGTAGCCGAATTTTTCCACCATGACCCCTGAATAGCCGCCGATCAGGCGCGGCAACAAGAGCATGATCGAGCTGAGCAGGGCGTACTGGGTCGCGGAGAATTTGAGGTTGGTCAGGCTCGACAGGTAAGCGACGAACGCCGAAGTCGCCAGGCCCGAGCTGAAGTTGTCCAGGGAAATGGTGACGATCAGCATCTGCAGATTGGCGCCCATGTCCGTGAGCATCAGGAACAGCAGGTTAGTGGCCGCCGATGCGGCACCGCCGATGAACAGAATGGGCAGAATGCCGAAGCGCACGATGAGCAGGCCGCCCATGCCGGCGCCGACCAGCGTCATGATCAGGCCGAAAATCTTGCTGACGCTGGCGATCTGATCCTTGGTGAACCCTTGGTCGATGTAGAACACGTTGGCCATCACACCCATGACCGTGTCGGACATCCGGTAGGTGGCGATCAGCCCGAGCAGCAACAGGGCTTGCCAGCGGTAACGCAGAATGAAGTCGTTGACCGGTGTCAGCACCGGCGCCAGGCCACGGCGGCCCATGGCCGACAAGCACAGGGCGGTGAGCGTGGTATAGAGGATTGCCCGCAGGAATGCGCGGTCTTCGAGCAACAGGTCGAGCAGGCTGACGCCGTTGAACAGTACGCTGGCGAAGTCAGTGTTGTAGAACTGGGTGAACATGGCCGGTACGGACACCAGCAGCACGATCAGCACGAACACCGACGCCAGCTGGTGCACGAAGCTGTAGCGTCCGGCCTGAAGCTGAGTGCGCAGTGGCACCGGCGGTTCGCGCATGAAGAGGGAGGTCAGTAGCGCCGGGATCATCAAGACGCCGAACAGCAGATAGGTGCCAGTCCACGCCGCATGTTTGTAGTTGAAACCGGTGGAGCCGAAGCCTTCGGCAAAAAACAGCGCGCCCGCCGTTGCCAGCAGGGCCGCGACCCGATAACCGGCCATGTAGCTGGCCGCCAGTGCAGCCTGGCGGGTATCGTCGACGATTTCCAGGCGATAGGCGTCGATGGCGATGTCTTGCGTTGCCGAAGCAAAGGCGACTACCACCGCGATGGCGATCAGCCAGGACAGGTGTTTTTGCGGGTCGCAGAAACCCATGCCGATCAGGCCGAGGATCACCAGTGCCTGGGCCAGCACCAGCCAGGAGCGTCGTCGGCCAAGTTTGCCGAGCAGGGGCAGGCGCCATTGGTCGAGCAGCGGGGACCAGACCCATTTAAAGGCGTAGGCCAGGCCGATCAGGCTTGCATAGCCGATGGTTTCGCGGGCAACACCGGCCTCGCGCAGCCAGACTGAAAGCGTCGAAAACACCAGCATGTAGGGCAGGCCGGCGGCGAAACCAAGCAGCAACAGCACGAGCGTCGAGGGGCTGGCATAGGCGGCGAGCGCGGCGCGCCAGGTTTTACGGGGCATGGGCTGGAGTCTGCCTCAAGAATTACGGAAACAAAGCGCGCACTCTAACCGCTGTGCTCTACCGGGCGCCAGCCATGGCGCTGAATATCCACACGATTGTTCAGAACACTGATGCCTTCCATGCGCAATCGGGCCCGCTGTTCATCTCCCGAAGGGCTGCCTGCGGGCAGACTGATCCGACCACCGGCACCCAGCACACGATGCCAGGGCAATTTAGTGTCACCGGGCAGTTGGCTCAATGTTCGCCCGACCCAGCGGGCGGCGCGACCCAGTCCCGCCAGCTCGGCGAGCTGACCGTAACTCACGACTTTGCCCTCGGGTACTTGTGCCAGGGTCAAGTAGAGCGCCGTGCGTCGGATTTGCGCCGCGCTTTCGGTTTCAGCAGTTGAGTCGGTCACGTCCGGGGTTCCTGAAAAAAATGCGCATTGACCGTCTGTAGAGTAAATCCTTGATTGTCAGTTGAGAAATGAACTCAATAGAAATAGTCGGGTCAGTCCTTGCCAGGGCCTTATTTCCAAGAATAATGCCGACTTTTTTTCGCAAAGTTGAGCCTTTGATTCGCTTATGTTGTCCAGAACCTTGCTGTGCCTCGCTGTCGTCAGTGCTTCCACTCCCTTGCTCGCCGATACGGTCTGGTTGAAGAACGGTGACAAGCTGAGCGGCAAGATCACCCTCTTCGATGGCGGCAAGCTGTTGATCCAGACCGCGTATGCCGGTGCGGTCCCGATTGACTGGAAAGAGGTCAAAACCCTGGAAAGCGATCAGCAATTGCTGGTCAAGCAGGATGCCTACACCGGCGAAAAGGCCAAGTCGCTGCACGCGGCAGAGGACGGCAAGGTCACGCTGGCCAATGGCGAGACGCCCAAGACCGTGGAACTGGCCAGTATTCAGCAGATCCTCAAGCCCAAACCGGTGGTCGAGGATTTGGTGTTTAAAGGTAACGTCGACCTGGCGCTGGATTATCAGCGTGCAGAAAAAGATACCGATGATTACGACGTCGGCTTCAAAACCACCGCGCGTCACGGTCGGTGGCGTCATACGGCGGAAGGTGAGTACAACCGCGAGTTTCAGGATGACGTGGTTACCACTGATAACTGGCGTGCCGAGTATTCTCTCGACCGCTTCCTCACCGAGAAGTGGTTCTGGCAGGGGCGTTTGAATTACAAGCGCGACAAGGTCGAAGAGCTCTCCCGTCAGCGCACCGTCGGTACCGGCCCTGGTTATCAATTCTGGGATGACGAACTGGGTGCCTTCTCCCTGGGCTCGCTCCTCAACCGTACGGACTACGAATTTTCCGATGGCGGAAAGCAAAACTTCTATTCCCTGGCCGTGAAGTGGGACTACAACCGCTACCTGATTGGCAAGAAGGTCGAGTTCTTCACCAAAGGCGAAGTGGGCAAGCCACTGTCGGGTGTCGCCGATTACGCACTCGATACTGAGGCCGGCCTGCGCTACAAAGTCACCGACTGGGCGTCGCTGGACCTGAAGGCCGAGAAAGACATCATCAGTGGTACTGACAATGCGGACCTGAACAAGACCCGATATACCGCAGGGTTTGGCGTGGCCTGGTAACACGCTGGAAGATCAAAAGATCGCAGTCTTTGGCAGCTCCGCACTTGTGGGCGCCGCCGAAGGCTGCGATTTTTTGTTGCCACACAAAACACACAGGCACAAAAAAGCCCCGCTTTTAAGGGCGGGGCCTTTTACTAAAGCAAGTACAAGTTAGATAACTTGAACTTCTTCAGCTTGCATGCCTTTCTGACCGCGGGTAGCGATGAAAGAAACCTGTTGGCCTTCTTTCAGGCTTTTGAAGCCGTCGGATTGGATAGCTTTGAAGTGAACGAACAGGTCGTCACCGGATTGTGGAGTGATGAAGCCGAAGCCTTTTTCATCGTTGAACCACTTAACGGTACCGGTTTGGCGATTAGACATGGTGTAACTCCTTGAACAAAGATAACTGCGACTCAGGAAGAACCCTGGCCGAGACTGAGTGCAAAGAGCAGGAAAAATTCTTGTAGATGGTTGGATCGAAATTCAACATATCGTGTAGAGATTCTCAGTGACACAAGCAGCACAGTGGCGCCACCTTAACCCTTTTTCCGGAACGTGCCAATGGTTCTTGCGAAGGTTTCTCTTTTTTAATGACTGACGGTTAATAACATGGCGGTGAGGCCCCGGAATTCACGGGGAAACGGCGAGAATTGTCTCCCGGACTTTGAACCCGAGCGACTGCCCGGTAAGATGCCGGACAGAATTTTTCCACCTCGCTATTCAGGACTCCCGCCATGAGCATCAAATCGGACAAGTGGATTCGCCGCATGGCGCAAGAGCACGGCATGATCGAGCCCTTCGTGGAGCGTCAGGTGCGCGGCAGTGACGACAGTCGTGTGATCTCCTATGGTGTGTCGAGCTACGGCTACGATGTGCGTTGCACCAATCATTTCAAGGTGTTCACCAACATCAATTCGGCCATCGTCGATCCGAAAAACTTCGACGCTGGCAGCTTCGTCGACATCCACAGCGACGTGTGCATCATCCCGCCAAACTCCTTCGCCCTGGCCAGTACCGTCGAATACTTCCGCATTCCGCGCAACGTATTGACCATCTGTCTGGGCAAGAGCACCTACGCCCGCTGCGGCATCATCGTCAACGTGACCCCGCTCGAGCCCGAGTGGGAAGGCCATGTGACCCTGGAGTTCTCGAACACCACCAACCTGCCGGCGAAGATCTATGCCAACGAAGGCGTGGCGCAGATGCTGTTCCTCGAGTCCGACGAGGAATGTGAAGTGTCCTACAAGGACCGTGGTGGCAAGTATCAGGGCCAGCGTGGCGTGACCCTGCCGCGTACCTGAGTCAACCGTCTGACAAACCGTTGGAATTCCTGGGCGGGCGTACACTCTATGGGGTGTACTGCTCCGATTCGCGCAAGGCGGATCGGGCCATCGCTCAGGAGTGCTTCATGAAGATCGATCCGCGAATAAGTGCCGAACTGGCAAGGCTTGAGCCCAATCAGGTTGGCGTGCTGGCCTGGTCCTTGTTGGCGCATCCGCCAGTCAGCATGGCAGGGGGCATCCCCCATCAGCCTGATCCCGACAGCCCCAATGAAGATCCGACAGAACCTGGAGAGCCCACCCTGCCGGATGAGCCACCTCCCGCGCCCGTGGTGTGATACCCGCTTTTGTGGGAGCGAGCGGTGCTCGCTTCTACGGGAAGGTGGCGTTTTACTTGAGATTGCCGCTCAAGAACTGCTTCAACCGCTCACTCTTCGGATTGCCCAGCACGTCTTCCGGCGCGCCTTCTTCTTCCACCAGCCCCTGATGCAGGAACAGCACCTGGCTCGACACTTTGCGGGCGAAGCTCATTTCATGGGTGACCATGATCATGGTCCGGCCTTCCTCGGCCAGGCCCTGAATTACCCTTAGTACTTCGCCTACCAGTTCCGGGTCGAGTGCCGAGGTTGGTTCGTCGAACAGCATGACTTCAGGTTCCATGGCCAGCGCGCGGGCAATGGCTACCCGTTGTTGCTGACCGCCCGACAGGAACGCCGGGTACTGATCCGCCACACGCGCCGCCAGGCCAACCTTGTCGAGGTAACGTCGGGCTCGGTCCTCGGCTTCTGCCTTGGTGCAACCGAGCACCCGTCGCGGGGCCATGGTGATGTTTTCCAGCACCGTCATGTGGCTCCAAAGGTTGAAGTGCTGGAACACCATGGCCAGGCGGGTGCGGATTCGTTGCAGTTCATCCGGGTCGGCCACATGGATGCCGTGACGGTCCTTGACCATGCGGATGTTCTGGCCGTCCAGGCTCATGGTGCCGTCGTTGGGTTGCTCTAGAAAGTTGATGCAGCGCAAAAAGGTGCTTTTACCCGAGCCGCTGGCGCCGATCAGGCTGATGACGTCGCCGGTTTTGGCCTTGAGCGAAACGCCTTTGAGCACCTGATGATCGCCATAGCTTTTATGCAGGCCTTCGATGGTCAGTTTGTACATGGGGCATGCATCCTCAAGGCGAAAGTAGGTAGCCGCTGCGATAGGCTTCGGTGCCCGCGACGTGGGCGATTACCATGCCGGCAGTGGCCATGCGCCGCAGCGAACGGGCGTACATCAGCCCGGCAACGGTGCAATGAACAGGGGTGACGCGATCATTGATCGGGTCGATGACTTCGGCGATCAGTTGCCCGGCCTCCAGGTATTCCCCGGGCAGGGCCGTAAACACCAGCAGTCCGCCCACGGGTGTCGCGACCGGTTCGACGCCGGCCAGCGGCGTGGCCGGGTAGGGCAGTTCCGGTAAGGGCGCCGGCTCACCGGCAATCGCGCCGAAGTGAATCAGATAATCGATCAGCGCTTGGCAATCGAGGCTGGCCAACGGGTGATTGACGTCGCCCTGGCCGCGTAACTCGACGGTGACCGAAAAGCTGCCCGGCGGAATATCGAAATGCTCGCCGAAGCGTTCTTTCAACTGCCACCAGAGCAGGGTGAAGCATTCATCGAACGACTGGCCACCAGAGTCGGTGGCCAGCAGGCTGGCTTCGGCACCGATGTAACGCGCCAGAGGCTCGACCTGAGGCCAGGCCTCGGGCGTGGTGTAGAGGTGCGCGACGGCTTCGAAATCGCAATGCAGGTCCAGCACCATGTCCGCATCGCAAGCCAGCCGTTGCAGGGTCAGGCGTTGGGATTGCAGTTGCGTGGCAGCGGTCTGGCGCGCCAATACGTCGCGCAGGCTGCTGCGGATCAGTTCGAGGTTGCGTTGTGGATCGTCGCCCAGCAGGCCTTCGATCTCATTGCCGACTTCTTCACTCAAGTCGACGAACCAGCGATTGAAGTTCTGCCCGCTTTCCAGCTCGTAACGGCCCAGTGGAACGTCCATCAATACTTGTTCCAGGCCGACCGGGTTGGCCACGGGCACCAGCACGATTTCGCTGCGCAGCCGGCCGGCGGCTTCCAGCTCCGCCAGACGCTGTTTGAGGTGCCAGGCCACCAGCATGCCGGGCAATTCATCGGCATGCAGGGAGGACTGGATGTAGATCTTGCCTTTGGCCGCCCGGGGGCCGAAGTGGAAGCTGTGGATCTGTCGCACGGTCCCCGGCAGTGGGGCCAGCAGGTCATGAATCTGGTGGCGCATGTACGAATTGTCCTAGTGAGTCGGCCCGAGGAAGGCCAGCCATCGGCGTTCGGCGAGGCGGAACAGGCCGACCAGCGCAAAGGTAACGGTCAGGTAGATCAGCGCGGCGATGCCGAACGACTGGAACGTCAGAAAGGTCGCAGAGTTCGCGTCGCGAGCAACTTTCAGGACATCCGGGATGGTCGCGGTGAACGCCACGGTGGTCGAGTGCAGCATCAGGATCACTTCGTTGCTGTAATAAGGCAACGAGCGACGCAGCGCCGACGGCATGATCACGTAGGCATAGAGCTTCCAGCCTGACAGACCGTAGGCCTTGGCCGCTTCGACTTCACCGTGAGCCAGGCTGCGAATCGCCCCGGCGAAGATTTCCGTGGTGTAGGCGCAGGTGTTCAGGGCGAAGGCCAGGATCGTGCAGTTCATCGCGTCGCGAAAAAACGCATCGAGAACCGGCTGGGCACGCACGGCCGCCAGACTGTAGATGCCGGTGTAGCAAATCAGCAGTTGGATGTAGAGCGGTGTACCCCGGAACAGGTAGACGTAAAACTGCACTGGCCAGCGGATGTAGAACCTGGACGAAACCCTGGCGATGGACAGCGGGATCGACACCAGAAAACCGATGCAGATCGACGCACTGAGCAGCCACATGGTCATGGCCAGGCCGGTGATGTTGTAGCCGTCGGTATAAAGGAAGGGTTTCCAGTATTCCTGCAAGAGTTCGATCATCGTACTGCCTCCCGGGCACCGGCGGCGTAGCGACGTTCGAGCCAGCGCAGGACAACGTTGGAGGCACTGGTGATCAGCAAGTAGATCAATGCGGCCAGCACCAGGAAGTAGAACAGTTGATAGGTGCTTTTACCGGCATCCTGCGCAGCCTTGACCAAGTCGGCGAGGCCGATGATCGAGACCAGCGCGGTGGCCTTGAGCATCACCATCCAATTGTTGCCGATGCCCGGCAGGGCGAAGCGCATCATTTGCGGGAACACCACGAATCGAAAACGCTGGCCGCGTTTGAGGCCATAGGCGGTGGCGGCTTCGACCTGGCCCCGTGGCACGGCAAGGATCGCCCCGCGGAACGTTTCGGTGAAGTACGCGCCATAAATGAAGCCCAGGGTGATGACCCCGGCGCTGAATGGGTTGATCTCGATGTATTCCCATTCCATGAAGTCGGTAAACGAGGTCAGCCAGGTTTGCAGGCTGTAGAAGATCAGCAGCATCAGCACCAGGTCCGGTACCCCGCGAATCAGCGTGGTGTAGCACTGGGCCGGTATCCGCAGCAGTTTGACTTTTGACAGCTTGGCACTGGCGCCCAGCAGGCCGAGCAACACGGCCACCAACAGCGACATCACCGATAATTTGATGGTCATCCAGGTGCCTTCCATCAGCAACGGACCGAAACCCTGAAGGCTGAAGGCAGAGAGCCCCAAGTGTTGTAATAGGTTTTCGAACATAAATCAGCAACCTGATCGGATGAAAAAAGCGCCCACCGCGAGATGGGCGCCGGGCATTATTTGCCGCTGTACAGATTCAGATCGCCAAAGTGTTTCTTCTGAATGGTGGCGTAGGTGCCATCGTCGTGTAACGCTTTGATACCTTTATCCAGAAGTGCTTTCAGCTCTTTGTTACCTTTCGAGATACCGACTGCTGTTTTGGCCGGCAGCAATTCGCTGTCGACGGGCTTGCTGACTTCGTAATCGGCGCCTTTTGGCGATTTGATGAAGCCAAGTTCAGCTTGCAGCATGTCCTGGATCGCGGCGTCGAGACGACCGGAAGTCAGGTCGGAATACACCTGATCCTGGTTGGCGTAGGCCTGGGTTTTCACGCCGGCCTTGTCCAGCACGGCTTTGGCATAGGCTTCCTGAATGGTGCCTTGCTCATAACCGACGGTTTTGCCCTTCAATGAGGCGACGTCTGCGCTCAGGCCGGAGCCTTTCTTGAACACGTAGGCGGTAGGGCCGGAGAACAGCTCGCTGGAGAAGTCGATGACTTTTTCGCGGGCAGGAGTAACGGTCATCGAAGAGATCACACCGTCGAATTTATTGGCTTTGAGGCCCGGAATCATGCCGTCGAAATCGCTTTCGACCCATTTGCACTTGACCTTCAGCTCGGCACAGATTGCATTGCCCAGGTCGATGTCGAAGCCCACCAGGCTGCCGTCGGCTGCTTTGGACTCGAACGGCGCGTAGGAAGGGTCAACGCCAAAACGCAATTCTTTGTATTCCTTTGCCAGCGCGGAGCCGGCAGCCATGCACAACGCCAGTGCAGAAAGGGTCAGCAATGCTTTTTTCATTATTCAATCCCTAAGAACCAATATGAGCGCTTGTGGCGCAGAAGTACTGTTACTGAAAAGCGTAAGACCTATTAAAAGTAGCAATTTCCGAACCAGAGTCCCGAACAAGCGTTTTAAAAGGTGATACAAGAAATGGCAAAGTTCGATTTGTGCACGAAAACGGGCATTGCCAGATTCTTGCGTCTGGATGGTGCGCAGGGAGCTGATACCCGTTAAATCTTGATGCTATTTATGTAGCAGCTGTCGAGCCTGCGAGGCTGCGTTCGGCTGCGCTGCAGTCGAAAAATCAGAACTTGCGGTGAGTCAGGCGGACTGCATCAGCTGGATTCACGACTGCTGCGCAGCCGAACGCAGGCTTCGCCAGCTGCTACAAAGGCAGGGCCACAAGAGTCGGGTCAAGCCAGTAAATCCTGCAACGTCGCCAGGCTGTCAGCTTCTTCCACCGACTTGTCCTGCCGCCAGCGCAATATCCGCGGAAACCGCACCGCAATCCCGCTCGGGTGTCGTTTCGACGGGGCAATGCTCTCGAATCCCAGCTCAAACACCAGGCTCGGTTGCACACGGATCACCGGTCCGGATTTTTCAACCGTGGTCTTGCGTACGATGCTGTCGATCTGGCGGATTTCTTCGTTGGTCAACCCGGAGTAGGCCTTGGCGAAAGGCACCAGTGTCCGCTCGCGGGCATAGGGTGGGCCGTCCCACACGGCGAAAGTGTAATCAGTGTAGAGACTGGCCTGGCGGCCATGACCCTGCTGGGCATGGATCAGCACTGCATCGACACTGAACGGGTCGACTTTCCATTTCCACCACACGCCCGTGTCTTTATTCCGCCCGACGCCATACTGCGCATCGCGGGCCTTGAGCATCATGCCTTCGACCCCCAGTTTGCGAGACGCTTCTCGTTGGCGGGCGAGGTCGAACCAGTCTTCGCCGATCAACATGGGCGAGGCACGTAACACCGGGTTTGCGCAGGCGGTGACGAGGTGTTCCAACTGAGCGCGGCGCACGGCCTGAGTCTGGTTGCGCAAATCCTGGCCCTGCCATTCCAGCAGGTCAAAGGCCTGGAGGACCACGGGCACCTCATGGAGGATTTTCTTGTCCAGCGTGTTACGGCTGCTGCGTTTTTGTAGCAGGGCGAAAGGCGCCACCGCCAGCGATGTTGGCGATTGCCGGTCAGAAGCGTTCCCAGAGCCCGAGGGCGCGGTTTTCCAGGCGACGATTTCACCGTCGAGCACCGTGCCGTCGGGCAAGTCGTGAACCAGGCTGCCCAGTTCGGGGAACCGTTCGGTTACCAGTTCTTCGCCTCGCGACCAGACCCACAAGCACCCATCGCGCTTGACCACCTGGGCGCGGATGCCGTCCCATTTCCACTCCGCTTGCCATTGGCCGGCCGGGCCGAGCAGGACTTCGAACTGCTCAACCGGTTGCGACAACGCATGGGCAAGGAAAAACGGGTAGGGCTGGCCATCCCGTTGGGCGTGTTCATCGGGTGCTTCGGGGGCAATCAGCTTCAGGTAACTGGCGGCGTTCGGGCGGTGCGACGGGGCGGTGTAACCCACCAGCCGCTGGGCCACGTGTTTGCCGTCGAGCCCGGCCATAGCTGCCACGGCGCGGGTGACCAGCGATTTGGAGACACCGACACGGAAACTGCCGGTGATCAGTTTGATGCACAGCATCAGGCCCTGGCGATCCAGTTGCGCCCACAGCGCGGGCAGGCGTTCGGCGAGGACCCGCGGGGGCGCGCTACGCAGCGGCAACAGTTTGTCTTCAATCCACACCGTCAGTCTGTCGGTAGACGTGTGAGGCGTTTCGGGCAGCACCAGCGAAATGGTTTCCGCCAGATCACCCACCGCCTGGTAGCTTTCCTCGAACAACCAGGGCGAGAGCCCGGAACACGCGATTGCCATGTCGCGCAGCACCCGTACCGGCACCCATTGCCGAGACCTCCCGCCGGCCAGCAAATACACCGCCCAGGCGGCATCTTCGGGCGTGGCCTGGGCGAAGTAATGCTGCATCGCCGCCAGTTTGGCGTTGCTTGAGGTGGTGGCATCGAGTTCGGCATACAGCTCGGCGAAGGCTTTCATGCCTGCACCTCGGCGCTCTCGGGTTCGAAGGCTGCATTGTTCTCATCGTCGCCGTATTCGGTGCGCAATCCCATGGCATCGAGGCCCTGTTCACGCAGATGCCGCACCAGCACTCCGATCGATCCATGGGTGACCTTCACCTGCTCGGCTCCGGACTGTTCGATGGCCCAGAGCAGGCCGGGCCAATCGGCGTGATCGGACAGCACGAAACCACGATCCACGCCATGCCGCCGCTGCGTGCCGCGCAAACGCATCCAACCGCTGGCGAGGGCATCGCTGTAGTCGCCGAAGCGCCGTACCCAATTGCTGGTACCCGTTGCAGGCGGCGCGAGGACCAGAGCTTTGCGCATCATCGGATCCTGCTTTTTTACTTCGCTGGCATAAATCGTTGGCGGTAAATGAATGCCGCTCTGACGATAAAACTGATTGATCGGTTCAACCGCGCCATGCACCAGGATCGGACCCAGGCTGGTATCGAGGCCATGAAGAATCCGCTGAGCCTTGCCGAAGGCATGGCAGAGCAGCACGCTGGTTTTATCGACTGCGGCGTTGGCCCGCCACCACTGATTGATCTCGGCAAGGATCTGCGCCTGGGGTTGCCAGCGGTAAATCGGCAGGCCGAACGTCGATTCTGTGATGAAGGTGTGACAGCGCACCGGTTCGAACGGTGTACAGGTGCCGTCGGGCTCTGTTTTGTAATCACCGGAGGCGACCCAGACCTCACCGCCGCATTCCAGCCGCACCTGGGCTGAGCCGAGCATGTGGCCTGCGGGGTGAAAACTCAGTTTTACGCCATGGTGCAGCAATTGCTCGCCATAGGGCAGCGTTTGCAGGTTGATGCGCTGGCCCAGCTGCGCGCGCAGAATGCCCGCACCCGGGGCCGCCGCCAGATAGTGTTGATTGCCACGGCGAGCATGGTCGCTATGAGCGTGGGTGATGACTGAACGCTCGACGGGGCGCCACGGGTCGATATAGAAATCCCCGGGCGGGCAGTACAAACCTTCAGGACGTGCGATAACAAGGTCCATATTGTTACCAGAATGGAGAGGCCTGTTAGCTAGGAGGTTTGCCCGAAACGAGAAGTTCTATTTATTTTTACAGAGATTAAAAACAAAAGATCGCAGCCTGCGGCAGCGCTTACAGATGGGGGCGAATCCCCTGTAGGCGCTGCCGCAGGCTGCGATCTTTGTTACTTGCCAGGCGTCAGCGTCAACCGCGTCTTGCCATACACCTTGTCAAAGTTCTGCGGCTGCATCGGCAAGCTCATGTATTGACCCTTGAGCCATGGATCGACGCTGTCGAGATAGTGCGGGCTGGCCGGGTTGCCGGATTGGCCAGTAGCGTTCTGACCCATCAGCGGTTCGGCCTGGCCGAAATCGACAATAAAGCGCATGGCCGGGGCCTGCGTGGTGTTGAAGTCCTGACCCCAGGCGAACGAGGCGGTGTTGAGCGTGGTGTGATCGCCGCCGGCCGCCAGCGGGCCGCGCACGGTCTGGCCGCTGGCGTTTTTCCACTCGTAGCGGTGCAGTTTGCCCCACTGCCAGGCTTTGTGATCACCGCCCAACTGACTGTCACCCGCGCTGATCGCGGCCGCGAGGCTACGAGCGAGGATCGCCGGTTTGTCTTCTTTCTGCGCAGTGTGCACGTCATCCCAGAACGGACTGTCCTCACGTCCAAGCAGGTGATCGGCCTGAGCCGCGTAGGATAATTTGCCGTTGGCGATAAAGGCTTTCCACGCCGGGCTGCTTTCCGGGCCCAGTTCGTCGAGGAAAATCTGTTTGGTGCTTTCCTGCAGGAACAACTCGTAAATCGCCGCGTCGGCGGAGGTCGGGCTGAGTTTGCCGTCGAAAGCCATCAAGCGGGTATACGCCTCGCGAGCCTTGCCGCGATCGGCCGCCGGCAACGCTTCGATGGCCTGTTTGAGCGGCTGGGACATGCCCGGCGCTTCAAACATCTTCTTCAGTTTGGCGGCGAAAGTGGTGGTCTGATCGTATTGCATGGCGATCAGGCTGCGGGTGTCGTGTTTGCCCACGCCCGCCAGTTCGGCCATGCGTTCGCCACGCTCCGGTGCCGCCCAGGAATTGGACAGCTGCATGCCGTAGCCATGGGGAATGACCCGCTGGTTGGCGGTGCCGAGCCAGCCCTGCGCCGGGTCCTGATCATACGGATGGAGCATCGGGTCGGCGTAACCGTCCCAGTCGTAGCGACCTTCCCAGCCCGGCGACGGCAGCAAGCCTTCGCCTTCGCGACGATTCGGGTAGCGACCGGTGACTTGCCAGCCGATATTGCTGGCATCGGCAAACACCAGATTCAGGGCGATGGCGCGGATTTCACGGCTGGCGTCCGATGCTCTCTCGGTGCTTTGTGCCCGGGACAGGTCGAAAAACGCATCCAGGGTTTTGTCGTCGGTGAAGTCCGGCGCCTGCAGGGCCAGGCCGAAACCATTCGCCAGTGCCGTGCCCTGGGCGCTGTTGAGCAGTGGCCCATGGCGAGTTTCGTACACCGCTTCGCGAATCGGTCGCTGGCCTTTGACGAAATAGGTTTCGTTGCGCACGATCGCCGGCTGCCATTTGCCGCCCACTTCGTAGGAAAGGCCATTGCCCTGGCGTTTGATTTTTTCCAGGAACACGTCTTGGTTGTCGCCCATGACCGTGGTCATGCTCCACGCCACTTTGCCGTTGAAACCAGCGAGCACCATCGGTAACCCGGCAATGGTTACGCCGGAGGCCTGGTATTTCGGTGCGCGAATCTGCACGTAACTGAACAACGAAGGGACGCCCAGCGGTCCATGGCTGTCGCTGGCCAGCAGGCTCTTACCGCTGCGGCTGCGTTGCGGGGCGATCGCCCAGTTGTTCGAGGAGGTAGCGCCCAGCAGATTCAGATCCGACAGTTGACCAGTGGCTTTGCTGATTTCGCTCAGCCCCGGGATTTGCCCGGTGAGTTTGATTCCCTGAAGTTTTTCAGCTTCGGCCACCGGCAGTTTTTCGTCGGGAGCGGACGGGGTCAGCCACGCCAGTTTGTCGGTGCTGACGGTCTGGGCCAGCATCAGCGAGGAAATTTCTTCCGGCAGGTTCGCCGACTGGCTGAAGTTCAGCAGGCAGAACATCAGCGCCGAATCTTCCGGTTTCCAGTACTCAGGCTTGTAGCCGGTGGCCGCGAGGTCCGCCGGCAGCTTGTCGCGGTAGCGGAACAGGTAGGCGTTGACCCCGCGGGCATAGACTTCGAAGAAACGCTTGAGGCGTGGCGACGAGGCCTTATACAGCTCATCCGCGCTTTTCTTCAGGTTGACCGCACGCATGTAGCGGTCGGCATCGAGCAGGTCCGCGCCGGACATCTCCGCCAGACGGCCCTGGGCCAGCAGGCGCAGAGTGACCATTTGGCTGATGCGGTCGCTGGCGTGCACGTAGCCGAGGGTGAACAGCGCATCGTGGAAGCTGTTGCTCTCGATCAGCGGCATGCCCATGGCATTGCGGCGGACCGAAACGTTTTGCGCCAGGCCTTTCAGCGCTTGCACGCCAGAGGTGGGCGGGAGGGTGTCCTGGGCGTTCCAGGTCTGACAACCGGTCAGGCTCAAAACACCGGCCACTGCTGCGGCAACGCCGAACCGGGGAAGAAAATGTGTAAGGGCTGGCGAGGCCATGGCAAAGCTCCTGCGGGGGTAGTGACGCGACAAAGGCGCTACGTTAGTGAGCAGGAGGTGGCCGCGCAAGCGGGGTATGGGGTTATTTCAGAAAATGTCTGATAAACCACAAATCCAAAGGCGATGAGGGCCTTTGTGGCGAGGGAGCTTGCTCCCGCTCGGCTGCGAAGCGGTCGCAAACCAGCCACTCGGTTTCCGATGTGTCGGGGTCGGGAGCGCTGCGCACTCCAGCGGGAGCAAGCTCCCTCGCCACAGGCTTTGTGAATACCTGAGAGTTTGTGTTTGCTCAGGATTTCGGCGGGTTGACCTTGGCCACCAGCGCGTACGCCTTCACCGTCGCCGGGCGGTCCTGGATGTGGTTGAACCAGCGCAGCACGTTAGGGAAGTCTTCCAGGTTCTGGCTTTGCCACTTGTGAGAAACGATCCACGGGTAGATCGCCATGTCGGCAATGCTGTATTCGCTGCCGGCGACAAAGTCATGGTTCGCCAGTTGCTTGTCGAGCACCCCATAGAGGCGGGCGGTTTCGTCGATGTAGCGCTTGATCGCGTAAGGGATTTTCTCCGGCGCGAACCGGCTGAAGTGATGATTCTGCCCGGCCATCGGCCCCAGGCCGCCCATCTGCCAGAACAGCCATTGCAGCGCTTGCTGGCGCCCGCGCAGGTCCTTGGGCAAAAACTTGCCGGTTTTCTCCGCCAGGTACTGAAGAATCGCCCCCGACTCAAACAGCGACAACGGTGCACCGCCATCGGCCGGCTCATGATCGACGATGGCCGGGATTTTGTTGTTTGGCGAGATTTTCAGGAAGTCGGGTTTGAACTGCTCGTTCTGGCTGATATTGATCGGGTAAACGTTGTAGGGCAGGCCGGCTTCTTCCAGGAATAGCGAAATCTTGTGGCCGTTGGGGGTGGTCCAGTAATACAGGTCGATCATGAAGTACTCCAAATCAAGAGACATCGTCAGGTTCGGACAGCGACCGCCGGCATTAGGTCGTCCTGTTTGCGTTTGATGGCTTGCCAGTAGGAGGAGGTGATGCTGAAGTGCGGGAAATTCAATGACCTCGCATGAGAAAAGTCGGCATGGAGCTTAAGACAAACGCGGCGCTGATCATCATCGATCAACAAAAAGGCATCCTGCATCCCAAATTGGGCCGGCGAAACAACCCTCAGGCCGAAGAGCGCATCCTGGAGTTATTGGGGCATTGGCGTCGCACCGGGCGGCCGGTGATTCATGTGCAGCACCTGTCCCGCTCTGTGGATTCGGTGTTCTGGCCGCAGCAATCGGGGGTGGAGTTTCAGGAGCGCTTCCAGCCATCGATCGGTGAGTGGCTGATACAGAAACAAGTGCCGGATGCGTTTTGCTCGACAGGGCTGGAAGCGAGTTTGCGCGGGGCGGGGATCGATCAGTTGATCATCGTTGGCGTGGCGACGCACAACTCGGTGGAATCCACGGCGCGAACGGCTGGGAATCTGGGGTTTGAGGCGTGGGTTGTGGAGGATGCGTGCTTTACCTTCGACAAGGCGGACTTTTTCGGTAATGCCCATTCAGCTGAAGAAGTGCATGCGATGTCGCTGGGGAATCTGCATGGGGAATATGCGACGGTCGTCAGCGCCGCGAACATTCTCATGATCGACTGAAAACTTGTAGGAGCGAGCGGTGCTCGCTCCTACAAGGATTGGCGATTCAACAGGCGAAGAAGTTATCCGCCCGAAGCCTCAAGCCCCGTGGCACTTCTTGAATTTCTTGCCGTTGCCGCAGGGGCAAGGGTCGTTGCGGCCGACGTCTTTTAGAGCGTTGCGCACCGGTTCCTGGTGGGCGTGGCCGCAGTTTGGGCCGTGGACATGGCCATGGTCGTGATCATGGTGGTCGTGATGGTCATGATCGTGGTTGCAGTCAGGGCCATGGACGTGGGGTTGCTGGGTCATCGGGGTCACTCCGGAATTAAATCGGCGGCGATTATCACGCCATTGCGCGCCAGGTGCACGTAGTGCGCGATGAATAAACCGGTTTCAAGCGTTCCTTCCAGACGATAGGGAATCGGTTGCTCGGGTTTTTTCAGCAGTTTCACCACGTCCCGAACCCTGGGCCACAGGTTGGTGCGGATCGGCACCTTGAAGTAGGCGCTGTGCTTGGGGCCGACGGTGAACCAATGTTCGTGCTCGCCTTCGGTCAACAGGATGTCCCCCAGGTGAATGCGATATTCCAGGGCACGCACCGTCAGGTCTTCGTCATTGGGGTTGTCGACGCGAAAATGCAGCAGGAATTTCTGCTCCAGCAACTTGGCCCGGACCACCTCGACCTTGACCAGATGCACTTGTGGGTCTGGCAAGTCGTTGCTGAACCATGAAGCGCAGCCGCTGAGTCCTGAAAACAGAAGCAGCAAGAACAGATAGAGCGCGAGTCGTCCGGTGATCATGGTCGTGTTTCTCCCTTTGTAGCAGCTGCCGAGCCTGCGTTCGCTGTAGCAGCTGTAGCAGCTGTCGAGCCCTGGCGAGGCTGCGTTCGGCGCCGCCGCCGTCGTGAATCCGGCTGACGCGGTGTGCCTGAGGCACCGCAAGTTCTGGTTTGACGACTGCTGCGCAGTCGAACGCAGCCTCGCAGGCTCGACAGCTGCTACGGCCGAACGCAGCTTTTGGCAGCTGCTACAGGGGGCACCTCAAGCGCCGAAATAACTCGCGCAGCACTTCTTGAACTTCTGCCCGCTGGCGCACGGGCACGCATCGTTGCGCCCGGCCTTGAGCGGCACCGTAGGGTCGATGAAGTACCAGTGGCCGGCGTTCTGCACGAATGACGAACGTTCGCGGTGGCTGTGTTCGCCGCTGCCGTCGTGCCAGCGAGCGGTGAAGGTGACGAAGGCGTGCTCCGGCTGGCCGCCGAAGACCTCGGCGCCTTCCACTTCCAGGCCCAGCCAGGTGCTTTGGGCGCTCCAGTCGCTGATCGACTGGCGATCCAGGCCGGCCTGTTGCGCGGGCAGGGTGGTAGCCACCAGATAGTCGACCAGCCCCAGCACATAGGCGCTGTAGCGCGAACGCATCAGGACTTCGGCGCTGGGGGCCGGATGGCCGGCATGGTAATGACCGCAGCAGGCATCGAGCAGCGTGCCGCTGCCGCAAGGGCAAATGGATGTACTCATTGCATTACCACCAGTATTTCCCGAAGTTTTCCGGATTGGCCCAGAAGCGTGAGTTGAGCCAGTCGGGCACCTGTTTGTAGTCAAGCAGATCGTAGGTAAACAACGTCAACACTTGATCGTCGCGCTGGAAGCGTTCGCTGGCTTGCAGGGCCAGGGAGAAAAAATCCGTCTCCTGCCAACCGCTGGCGGGCAAGTCGGCAAGCACCGCAATGCGACTGGCATTGAGGTTGCGGATCCCGCCGAGCAGATTCAGGCCGTCGCGCTTGGGCAAGTGTTCGAGGCAATCGACCACCAGCGCCAGATCAAACCGCTGCGCCGCCAGTTCGGCCGGCAATGCTCCGGGTGCGGCAAAAGCCACGATGCTGTCCGGGTGCGCGAGTTTGAATGCCTCGAGCGCGGGGAACTCACTGGCGCCAATCAGCAACAGACGCGTCGGGGCGTAACGATCAAGCAAAGCGGCCAACGCCTGCTGGGGCGTGCGCGAAGAAATACTTGCAGTCATCGAAGATCCTCAATCAGAACGCCAAGATTAACGTGTCTTGTCGAGCGTGTTTAAGCAAAAAAGCGCCGATCTTCCGTGAACACAAGGCAAAACAGCAATGGCCTATTGCTGGCGGAGATTAAAAGTCCGGTCTTTACTCCTTGAAATCGGTTATTAGCCGATCCCTCAGGAGAAAACTAGATGAGCATAGTTCGGACAGCATTACCTTTGGTTCTGCTAACCAGTGTGTTGACTGGTTGCGCAGGTTTGCAGAAAACCGACTGGCCGACCTGTGCTGCGGTCGGTGGTGTCGTCGGTGCAGGGCTCGGTGCGACAGAGAGCTCTTCATGGGCGGGGTATGGCGCACTGCTGGTCGGCGGCACGGCAGCGGCTTATTGCTGGGTGCATGGCGATGGCGACGAAGACGGCGATGGCGTGCCGGATAGCCGCGACAAGTGCCCGCACACACCGAGAGGCGTGCGAGTCGATGCCGACGGCTGCCCTCCACCCGCGCCTGCGCCGGTGGTCGAAGAGAAGGCGGTGGTCAAGGAAGAAGTCATCGTTATCCGTGATGTTCACTTCCAGTTCGACTCGTCCAAGCTCACCCCTTCCGATAAAGAGGTACTCAACACCGTCGCCACGCGTCTGAAACAGGAATCCGCCAGCGCCCGGTTGACCGTGACCGGTCATACCGACAGCGTCGGCAGCGATAAATACAACCAGAAACTGTCGGACAAACGCGCCCATTCGGTGGTGGAGTACCTGATTTCCCAAGGCGTGCCACGCAGCAGTTTCGTGTCTGTGACCGGTGCAGGTGAAAGCCAGCCTGTGGCCGATAACAAAACCGCTGAAGGCCGTGCGCTGAATCGGCGTACGGAAATCAAAATCGACCGCTAACCCCCTTGTATTCCGCGGCTTGTGCAGTCGCGGATGCGGGTCTTTACTCCTGTGTGACCGGTATGGGCCGGTGACACAGGAGCATTCACAATGAGCGTTCTCACAAGGACCGTCTTGCCGGTTCTACTGCTTGGCAGTCTTCTGACCGGCTGCGCGACTCACAGCGATGGCACCGCCCCCTTGAATCAACGTACCTGGCCGATCTGCAGTGTCATTGGCGGACTGGTTGGCGGCGGTCTGGGCGCGATCGAAAGTGGCGGTTGGGCGGCAGGTGGAGCGGCGCTCGGTATCTTGACCGGTGGCTTGGTCTGTTACGCCCAGGATGGCGACGAGGACGGTGACGGTGTTTTCGATCGGCGCGATCGTTGCCCCGATACGCCTGCCAATACACCTGTCGATCATCGCGGTTGCCCGCTACCGCAATATCCGGCCAGCGTAAAACCTGCTGAACCGCCGGTATCCGAAGTCATCACGCTGAGCAGTAATGTGTTGTTCGCGTACAACAAATCCGACCTGACGCCCGAGGCACGCAGCGAGCTGGATTCGTTGATGCCCAAATTGCAGAGTGCCGATGTGGTGAGCGTCAAGGTCGTCGGCCATACCGACAGTCAGGGTTCGGACGCCTATAACCAGAAACTGTCGGAACGTCGTGCCAGCAGCGTGGCGGCCTACCTGTTGAGCCGGGGGCTGGCGCCGAACAAACTCACCAGCGAAGGACGGGGTGAAACCCAGCCGGTGGCTGACAATGATACGGAAGAAGGGCGGGCAAAAAACCGTCGTGTGGAGTTGCACATCAATCGCTAGGCTCCGTGATCAAGAGGCCCGTGATAGAGCCGTCGGATGATCGTCAAGGTTGATCCGGCGGCCATTCGATGCCTTTCGGAAGAATTTTCCGTTGCCCTCTGGCTTATCCCGCGTGTAAGCCGTTACTGTGCGTGCAAATAATAATTCTCGACGGGGGAGCGTATGAAGGTGTTTTGGGGGCTGGGGAAGTTGTTGACCCTGCTGTTCTGGTTGGTGGTGCTGGTCAATCTGCTCATACCGTTTGTTCGTCCACTGCACCTGTTGGTCGATCTGGCTGGCAGCCTGTTGGCGCTGGCTCATCTTCTGGAGCTGGTGTTCTGCAATCGCAGCCTCAAAGGTCGAGCCCACCCCTGGCGTGATCGCCTGAAAATTGTCTTTTTCGGCGTTTTCCACCTGCAAACCATTCCGGCCCCGGCCACTGCGAAGGCTTCCCATGCGTAAACTCTGTCTGCTCGCCGCACTCATCAGCCCATTGGCCTGCGCTCAGGTGGTGAGTGTTGAAACCAACTCGCTGATGCGTTTGCCCAACACCGCCAGTTCCCTGCAACTGGAACGACTGGAAGTCGCCGATTACGGCACCTTGCTGATTCCCTCGAACGTGACCGAAGTGACGGTCGGCGAGCTGCACCTGGGACGCGAAGCGCGGATCGCCATTGTGCCGAGCGAACAGGCTCTGGCGTTGAAGGTCAGCCGGGCCGAATTGGCTGAAGGCAGCCAGATCACCGCGCGGGGCGCCCCCGGGACTTATCTCAAGGCTGCCCGCTCCGGGCGCAATCTGAATTTGCAGATCAAAGCGCTGAAAGCGCCGCAATTGTTGGTAGACGCTCGCGGTGGCGCGGGTGCCCCGGGTTTTGTCGGCCTCGACGGGGCCAACGGTCAAGCACCGGGTTGCACCTGGGGTCAGGCCGGTCACGGTTTTGATGGCAGTGACGGCAGCGACGGCCAGCCTGGTGCACCGGGGGCGCTGGTTCGGCTGGAAGTGCCGCGTGAGTATCCGGCGGAGCAGATCAAGGTCGAGGTGGCGGGCGGAGTCGGTGGCGCGGCCGGACCGGGTGGCAAACCGGGGGCGGGCGGCAAGGCCAAGGGCTGCATTGTCTATAAAGCCGATGGCGGCAAGAACGGTCGCCCCGGTGTCGACGGCCAGCCAGGGCCTGCTGGAGCGGCAGGTTCGGTGAGCATTCAGCGGTTGTAAGAACGCACAAATTATTCTGTGGTGTTGGAGCTTCTGTGGCGAGGGGGCTTGCCCCCGTTGGGTCGCAAAGCGGCCCCAAAACCAGTTCAAAAATGAACGCAGTGACTGGTTTACGACTGCTTCGCAGCCGAACGGGGGCAAGCCCCCTCGCCACGGACAAGCCATTCTCACAGGCAAGCCCGTCACCACGATTCGCCTTAGAACATCGGCCGAGCCGCAGCAATCGCCACCAGCGCCAACCCGACCATCAGGTTAATCCCCACCAACCGGCGAATCTTGCCCAGCGTCGCCGCGCCCGTCGGCCAATCCTGAGCCGTTACCGCCGTGCGCAGTTCCGGCAGCAGCAACGCCTGAATCCGGATAAACAACGCGGTCATCACCACATACAATCCCATCATCACCTGCACATACCGCGGCGCCGCTTCGAACCCGGCGAACTGCAAATGAATCATGCCCACACCGCTGATCGGCAAAAGCACCACCGCGACCCAGACCCAGCGGAAAAAACCTTGAAACACTTCTACCCACAGCTTCAACCGGGCAGGGCCTTCCAGCGCCTTCATCGCCGCGGGGCGCAGGACCATCCAGGCGAAAAACATGCCGCCGACCCATACCAGGGCGGACAGGACATGCAGGGTATAAACGATGCCAAAAGGTGTCATTGGGGTACTCCGTTCTGCGCGGGATTAATTAGCGGGGTATGATAGCGGCCGATCCCAACTACTGAAAATTTATCCAGCGTTTTTGCGCCCGACAATCCATGATCAGCACCGAACTAAAAACCACGATCCAGGGCGCCTACTCGCGTTTTCTCGAAGCCAAGAGCCTCAAGCCGCGCTACGGCCAACGCCTGATGATCGCCGAAATCGCCAAAGTCCTCGGTGACATCGACACCGACGACGAAGGCCGGCGCAGTGGCGACCCCGCGATTGTCGCGGTGGAAGCCGGCACCGGTACCGGCAAAACCGTGGCCTACAGCCTGGCGGCGATCCCCGCTGCCAAGGCCGCCGGCAAGCGTCTAGTGATCGCCACGGCCACGGTGGCCCTGCAAGAGCAGATCGTCTACAAGGATTTGCCCGACCTGATGCGCAACAGCGGGTTGAATTTCAGCTTCGCCCTGGCCAAGGGCCGGGGGCGCTACATGTGCCTGTCCAAGCTCGACATGTTGCTCCAGGAAGGTCATGCGCAAACCGCCACCGCGCAGCTGTTCGAAGAAGAAGGCTTCAAGATCGAGGTCGATGAGGCCAGTCAGAAGCTGTTCACCAGCATGATCGAGAAGCTCGCCGGCAATAAGTGGGACGGCGACCGCGACAGTTGGTCCACCGCGCTCGAAGACGCCGACTGGGCGCGCCTGACCACTGATCACAGCCAGTGCACCAACCGTCATTGCCCGAACTTCGGCCAGTGTGCCTTCTACAAGGCCCGCGAAGGCATGGGCAAGGTCGATGTGATCGTCACCAACCACGATATGGTCCTGGCCGACCTGGCCCTGGGCGGCGGCGCGGTTCTGCCGGACCCGCGCGATACGATCTACGTGTTCGACGAAGGCCATCACCTGCCGGACAAGGCCATCGGCCACTTCGCCCATTACACACGTCTGCGCTCCACCGCCGACTGGCTGGAGAGCACCGCCAAGAACCTCACCAAATTGCTCGCCCAACACCCGCTGCCGGGGGATCTGGGCAAGTTGATCGAGCAAGTGCCGGAACTGGCCCGGGAGATCAAGACCCAGCAGCAGTTCATGTTCAGTGCCTGTGAGCAGGTTGCCGACTTCAAGCCTGGCGAAGACGTCGAAGGTCGCGAGCGACCGCGTCACCGCTTCGTCGGCGGGGTGATTCCCGAACACATGCGCGAAATGGGCATCGAGCTGAAAAAGGGCTTCTCCCGGCTGACCGATCTGTTCACCCGGCTCACCGAACTGCTCAAGGAAGGCATGGATGGCGAGGTCAACATCGGCATCGCCAGTAACCAGGCCGAAGAGTGGTATCCACTGTTCGGTAGCCTGCTGTCGCGTTCTTCGGGCAACTGGGAGTTGTGGACCGCCTTCACCGTCGAAGACCCGGAAGACAACCCGCCCATGGCCCGTTGGCTGACGCTGGCCGAAAGCGGTTCGCTGTTCGACATCGAGGTCAATGCCAGCCCGATCCTCGCGGCGGAAATGCTCCGGCGCAACTTGTGGAACGTGGCTTACGGGGCGCTGGTGACCTCGGCGACCCTGACCGCTCTTGGCACCTTCGATCGTTTCCGCATGCGCGCCGGCCTGCCGAAAACCGCCGTGACCGCCGTGGTCCCGAGCCCGTTCCATCATGCCGACGCTGGTGTGCTGCGGGTGCCGGACCTGAAAGCCGACCCGCGCGATGCGCCGGCTCACACGGCGGCGATCATTCGCGACTTGCCGGAACTGGTCGAGGGCTCCCGTGGCACCCTGGTGCTGTTCTCCTCGCGCAAACAGATGCAGGATGTGTTCGACGGGCTGGATCGCGACTGGCGCAAGCAAGTGTTCATTCAAGGCAACCTGTCGAAGCAGGAAACCCTGAACAAGCACAAGGCGCGGGTCGATGGCGGGGATTCCAGCGTGCTGTTCGGCCTGGCGAGTTTTGCCGAAGGTGTGGATTTGCCCGGCGCCTACTGCGAACACGTGGTGATCGCCAAGATTCCATTCTCGGTGCCTGACGATCCGGTCGAAGCCGCGCTGGCTGAGTGGATCGAGGCTCGTGGCGGCAATCCGTTCATGGAAATCTCCGTGCCGGATGCCTCGCTGAAACTGGTCCAGGCCTGCGGTCGCCTGCTGCGAACCGAAGAAGACCGCGGCACCATCACCTTGCTTGACCGTCGTTTGGTCACGCAGCGCTACGGCAAAGCTATTCTCAATGCGTTGCCGCCATTTCGTCGTGAAATTTCCTGATGCGCCGGTGGGCAAATTTGCCCACCGCGTTGTCTACCTCACTGCCACTGCCTTTCCACTGGCCCATTGATGGTCGTTAGGGAGAACCACGTTCTTATGATTCGCCGTTCGTTGCCCGCTGTTTTTGCCTTGATGTTCGCAGCCCCTTTGCTGGCGGCCCCTGCCGGCCAGCAGACGCTGTTCAACTTTGTGCGTCCCGCCGACGTGGTTCAGGTGGCGACCCAGGACGCCAGCCTGCCGCAATCCAATGCGGAGCAAACGGCCGAAGGCGAAGTGTTGCGTCGCGTGACCTTCAACCCGACTGCCCAGCCTACCTTGCGCCTGACACCACAGACCGGTGCCTGGGATTGGTCGCAGTCGGGCGTCATGAGCCTGCGGATCCAGAGCGCGATGAACTGGGCCGTGACCTTGTACGTGAAAATCCAGAGTAACGACGGCAAGACGCTGGTCAGCCGTGTCGACCTGCCGGCCGGCCCGGCGCAGACCTTGTTGGTACCGCTGCAGCCGAGTTCACCGCTGAGCCAGGGCATGAAAGCCGGCCCACCGATGCCGATCAATTTCGAAGGGCAGCGTGTATTGCTGGCCAGCAGTACCGGTGAGCTGGACCGCAGCCAGGTGGTGTCGGTGACCTTGTCGATGGATCAGCCGAAAGTTGCGCAAAGCATTCTGCTCGAGCGCTTCGGCGTGCAGGACGGCGAGGCCGTGACCAAAGCCGCTTATGGCGGTCTGGTGGACGCTTACGGTCAATCGATCCGGGCCAAATGGCCGGAGAAGATCAGCAGCGACGAACAACTGAAATCCGCCGCTGGCAAAGAGCAGCAACAACTGAAAACCTGGCTGGCGGAGCGCGAGAAGGCGCCTCTGGACAAGTTCGGCGGCTTGAACAAAGGTCCGGTGTTCAAGGCCAGCGGCTTTTTCCGCACCGAAAAGCGTGATGGTCGCTGGTACCTGGTGACTCCGGAGGGGCATCCGTTCTATTCCCTCGGCGTCAACACCGTGACCCCGAGCGTCAACCAGACTTACGTCGCCGGGCGCGAGTGGATGTTCGAGTCCCTGCCCAAACCCGACGAAGCCTTGGCCAGCCACTATGGCGAAGGCGACAACCGTGGCGGCAATGGTGTTGATCAGGGCCGAGCCTACAACGCCGGTCGTTGGTACGATTTCTATGGCGCCAACCTGCAACGTCTGTATGGCGACCCTTGCGCGCCGGGCAGCGACACCAAGGCCGGTGTTGCCGAAGCAGCCAAGGTCGAGGCGGTTGAGGCGACGGTCGATAAGGCCACTGTCGAACCCTGCAAAGTGACTTTCAACGAACAACGCTGGGCCAGTCATACCCTCGATCGCCTGCAAGCCTGGGGTTTCAACACCCTAGGCAACTGGAGCGCACCGGTGTTGGGTAACGCTGACCGTGTGCCGTACACCTTGCCGCTGTCGATCGTCGGTGATTACGCCAGCATCAGCACTGGCACCGATTGGTGGGGCGGTATGCCCGACCCGTTCGATCCACGTTTCGCCATGGCCACCGAACGCGCCGTGGCCATCGCCGCCCGCGACCATCGCGATGATCCGTGGTTGATCGGTTACTTCGCCGACAACGAACTGGCCTGGGCCGGTCCCGGCGACGACCCGAAGGCCCGCTATGCGCTGGCCTACGGCACCTTGAAAATGACCACCGACGTGCCGGCCAAACGCGCCTTCCTCAAGCAACTGCGCGACAAGTACCGCAACCAGGCGGGGTTGTCGAAAGCCTGGGGCATTGATCTGCCGGCCTGGGAATTGATGGAAGACCCGGGCTTCGTGCCGCCGGAGCCGAACGCCGAACACCCGGAAATCGAAGCCGACTTCAAATACTTCCAGAAGGTCTTCGCCGACACCTACTTCAAGACCGTTTCCGACTCGCTCAAATGGCACGCGCCGAACCAGTTGCTGCTGGGTGGCCGCTTTGCCATCAGCACCCCCGAAGCGGTCGAGTCCTGCGCGCAATACTGCGACGTGTTGAGCTTCAACATGTACACCCTGCAACCCCAGGACGGTTACGACTTCGCCAAACTGCACAGCCTGGACAAACCCGTGCTGATCACCGAATTCAATTTCGGCTCGGCAGATCGCGGCCCGTTCTGGGGCGGCGTGACGCAACTGGCGAAGGAAGAAGATCGTGGCCCGGCTTATGCCCACTTCCTCAAACAGGCGATGAGCGAACCGTCGATTGTCGGGGTGCACTGGTTCCAGTACCTCGATCAACCGGTGACCGGTCGTCTGCTGGATGGCGAGAACGGGCACTTCGGTCTGGTGGGCATTACCGATTTGCCGTTCCAGGGCTTTGTCGACAGTGTGCGTAAAAGCAATGTGCAGATCATCGATCAGCTTGGCAAAGAGGCGGAGAAGGCCAGCGCTGAGGCGGATAAAGCCAGTCACGATGTCGAGGGCGGCAGGAAAGGCGAGGCAGGCAAAGGCCCGGGCAAGGGCGCTGGGCATGCGGGTGGGCATTCTGCTAATGGCCATTGATTCCTGATCGACCTGTGGCGAGGGGGCTTGCCCCCGTTGGGCCGCGAAGCGGCCCCCATGCTTACAGATGCACCGCGAATACAGGTTTTTGCGACCGCTTCGCAGTCGAACGGGGGCAAGCCCCCTCGCCACGGGGATTGCATTGTTGATGTCTGTGGCATTTCCATAACCGGGCGACCACCCGGCCCAACCCTGTTCCCAAATCCCTCAAGGGCTGGAACAATGCGGGCCACTTTGTAGAGCGTTTATCCGGGAGAGTTGCGGGTGCAGATTCAGGGTCATTACGAGCTTAAGTTCGAAGCGGTGCGTGAAGCGTTTGCAGCGCTGTTCGACGATCCTCAGGAACGCGGCGCGGCGTTGTGCATCCGGATCGGTGGTGAAACCGTCCTCGACCTTTGGGCCGGTACCGCCGACAAGGACGGCCATGAGGCCTGGCACAGCGATACCATCGCCAACCTGTTCTCCTGCACCAAAACCTTCACCGCCGTGACGGCGCTGCAATTGGTGGCTGAAGGCAAGCTGCAACTCGATGCCCCGGTCGCCCGCTACTGGCCTGAGTTTGCCGCCGCCGGTAAAGAATCCGTGACGCTGCGCCACTTGCTCTGCCATCAGGCCGGACTGCCGGCCCTGCGCGAGTTGCTGCCCCCCGAAGCGCTTTACGACTGGCAGACCATGGTCGATGCCCTGGCCGCCGAAGCGCCGTGGTGGACGCCGGGCGAAGGTCACGGTTATGCGGCGATCACCTATGGCTGGCTGGTCGGTGAATTGCTGCGTCGTGCCGACGGTCGTGGGCCGGGCGAGTCCATCGTGGCGCGGGTCGCCAAGCCTTTGGGGCTGGATTTCCACGTCGGCCTTGCCGACAAAGAGTTCCATCGTGTGGCGCACATTGCCCGTGGTAAAGGCAACGTCGGCGATGCCGCGGCCCAGCGCTTGCTGCAGGTGACCATGCGCGAACCGACGGCCATGACCACTCGGGCCTTCACCAACCCGCCGTCGATCATGACCAGCACCAACAAGCCGGAATGGCGGCGCATGCAGCAGCCGGCCGCCAATGGCCACGGCAACGCCCGCAGCCTGGCCGGTTTCTACGCCGGACTGCTTGATGGCAGCCTGCTGGAAAGCGAAATGCTCGACGAGCTGACCCGCGAACACAGCGTTGGCGAAGACAAGACTTTATTGACCCGGACCCGCTTCGGCCTGGGTTGCATGCTCGATCAACCGGACGTCCCCAACGCCACCTATGGCCTCGGCCCTCGCGCGTTCGGTCACCCGGGCGCTGGTGGCTCCATCGGTTTTGCTGATCCGGAGCATGATGTGGCCTTCGGCTTTGTGACAAATACCCTGGGGCCGTACGTCTTGATGGATCCACGAGCCCAAAAACTTGTGCGCGTACTGGCCACTTGTCTGTAAATCACGCTTAAGGGGGCCAGGGCCGGAACCCGAAAGCTTTTGTGGTTTCAAAGCGTCAGTTTTGGCCGGGGTCAACCCGGTCTGACTTTTAATTACCTCATTTTGTGGATACCCAATGTCGTCCAATAAAACCCTCGCCCTGGCCCTGTGCTTCGCTATCACCGGTTGTGCACAAACCCCACAAAATGATGCCGCAGGTGGCAGCAGTTGGTGGCCGTTCGGCTCTTCCGACAAGGTCGCGACTAAAGAACCCGCCCCGGCCCCGGCGCCCCTGAAACCTGCTGCCGCAGCACCCGTCGCCAAGGCTGAAGCCGATACCGGTGGCAAATGGTGGTGGCCGTTCGGCGGCAAGGAGCAGAGCACCAGCACCGCCAAAGCAGCCGTGCCGATGCCCGATCCGAAAGTTACCCAAGCCTGGCTCGACGACTACGAACCGCGCCTGCGCGAGGCGGTCAAGGGCAGCAACCTGCAACTCGAGCGCCGTGAAAACGTGCTGGTCGTCACAGCTCCGGTAGAAGGCTCGTTCAACCCTGACCGCCCGGCCATGCTGCTGCCGGTGACCCTCGCTCCGTTCACCCGTGTGGCGAAAATCCTCGAAGCCGATCCAAAGACTGCCGTGCTGGTACTCGGTCACAGTGATACGTCGGGTGCCGCACCGGCCAACGTGAAACTGAGCCAGGAGCGCGCCCAGGCGGTGGCAGCGATTTTCCGTCTCAGCGGTCTGCAGCGTGATCGCCTGATGCTGCGCGGCATGGGCGGTGAGGCACCGCGTGCCGCCAACGACAGTGCTGAAGGTCGTGCCTTGAACCGTCGCGTCGAGCTGTTGTTGACGCCGCAAAACACCATGGCCGCGCTGCTGAGCAAGTACAATATGCCGGCTCCGGCACCGGTAACCAAAGTCGTCGCGCAAGACGTCAAGCCAGTGGCCAAGCCTGTGACCACGGAACCGGCTGCGAAAAAAACGGCTGCCTCGTCGAAGAAAAAGGCACCGGCCAAGAAGGTGGCAGCCAAGGCTCCAGCCAAAAAGGCACCCGCGAAAAAGACCGCGCCAGCCAAAGCCGCTGTCGATTCGAAGAGCGCCACCGCCACCGATGCCACAAAGAAGTGATTCGTTAACCAAAAGGAATGCGCCATGACCCGGCCCTTGGCAGATATGCGTCGCGACTACACCCGAGATGGCCTGACCGAGGCGCAAGCCCCGGCCGAGCCGTTTGCGCTGTTTCATCAGTGGTTCGCCGATGCGGTGAAAACCGAGCAGGTGCCGGTGGAGGCGAATGCCATGACGCTGGCCACCGTCGACCAGGACGGTCGGCCGCATTGCCGCATTCTGCTGCTCAAGGGCCTGGACGAGCAGGGCTTTACGTTCTTCACCAACTACGAGAGCGACAAGGGTCAGCAATTGGCAGCCAATCCATTTGCGGCCATGACGTTCTTCTGGCCGGCCCTGGAGCGCCAGGTGCGCATCGAGGGGCGGGTGGTGAAGGTCACGCCTGAAGAGTCCGACGCCTACTATCAGGTTCGTCCTCTGGGCAGTCGTCTCGGTGCCTGGGCGTCGCCCCAGAGCCGGGTGATCGCCGATCGCGCCGAACTGGAAGCGCTGCTCAAGGACACCGAGCAGCGTTTCAGCGACACTCAGCCTCACTGTCCTGAACACTGGGGCGGTTATCGCTTGCTACCGGAGCGCATCGAATTCTGGCAGGGCCGTCCGAGCCGTCTGCACGATCGCCTCAACTACCGATTGCAGGGCGCCGACTGGGTGCGTGAGCGCCTGGCCCCGTAAACGGTCTACCGATCGGGATACCCTGCCGCAGCGGCCTCAAGCCACTGTGGCAGGTCCCGACGCTTGATCTTCTGCGCTTGAGCGTTCGCCAATTGCTGGAGCATGAAGGCTCTTTTTTGTTGGTCTTTACCCGCCAGTGACAACGCTAGATCGCGGTCCACCCAGCGTTTTATCCGCACGTACAACCACCAATGGAAATACAAACCGGCGATGGTCGTGACGACAATGATGAAGTAATCCATGATAATCCTTGGGTCAGCGGCGCAGATTTTGTAATTTGACGCTACTGTGGTGAGTTCGAAAAGTGCCTGTACCAGGCCTGAATGAAACCAATTTTATCCGGGCGATGCCGTGACAGGCGTCAAGCTGCGGGTTTTAATGGATACCTGTCCTATGGAGTTTGATGCTATGCGTAAGTCTGTTTTGCTGGTTGCTTCCTTTTCCACGATGGCGATGTTGCTCTCCGGTTGCCAATCGAGCCTGACCGGTGACTCCTACTCCCGTGACGAAGCGCGTCGCGTGCAGACGATTCGCATGGGCACCATCGAAGCCTTGCGTCCGGTGAAAATCGAAGGCACAAAAACCCCAATCGGCAGCGCTGCCGGCGCAGTCGTGGGTGGTGTCGGCGGTAGCGCCGTCGGCGGCGGTCGCGGCAGCATCGTTGCAGCGGTCATCGGCGCTGTAGCGGGTGGCCTGGTGGGCTCGGCTGCCGAAGAAGGCCTGACCCGTACTCAAGGCGTTGAAATCACCGTGCGCGAAGACGATGGCAGCATGCGCGCCTACGTGCAGGAAGTTCAGCCAAACGAAGTGTTCCGTGTGGGTGAGCGTGTGCGGATTTCCACTGTGGGTGGGACCAGCCGCGTTTCGCACTAAGCGGGAATGTAGGGTTAAAGAAAACCCCGATCAGGTGAGCTGGTCGGGGTTTTCTTTTTGGCTGTGGAGTTGAACCAGAGCATTTACTTGCTTGCATAACAACCGAGCTGAAAATCGTATTGTGGATCGTAAAATGATCGACCGACTAATGTTTCCAGTTTTGTTATCTGCTGGGAATCAAGGTCATAGCCATAGATTTCTTCTTCAGCCTCAGTCCAACTCATTATCGCCCTCAGCTGTGCAATGCCGTCTGCCGGGACAGGCACTTCGAATATCAGCGCTTCTGTTTCTTTATCAAAAGCATAAATTACGTGGTTCACGGTTCTATCCTTCTTTTCGGATCCGCCGGCTTGTTTTGATTACCTGTTTCAGCGTCAAACTCACCCAGATGGCGACCTCGTTTGTCATACATTTCTACTGCTCCATGCTGATAATCCCATTCTAGAATTCGCCCTTCAGCCGTCCTCCAGCGCATTCGGGTGCCTCTACCTTTGACCCGAGTCTTCTGTTTTGCCGGTGTGGCATCAGGAAAAGCGGTAAGCCCGTTTGGCGCCGGATGATATTTGTGGTCCGCAACACTCACCACAATATAAACCGGCAACACCCCCGAATCCGCCGGAAACACAAGAATGAAATCCTTGTACTCAGGTGGATAAACCGGGTTCACGATGATGCTGTCAGCTGCCTTCGTCGGCGGGTAAACCCAGATGTGCGGCGCTTGTGGCGCAGCTTCCAAAGCGGGGATGCCGAGGGTGCTTGAGCCGTCCTCGGCCGGCGTCCAGATCAGCTCAACGCCGTCCCCGAGATCAGCCACTTGCTGACTGCCGCGCAAGCTGAATTGCACGACATCAACCATTTCCCAATCGCGGTTTTTGCCAGTGTAAAAACCGTATCCCTTGAGACTGCCATCAGCCTGTTGCTCGACCCGCAGACGCACGCGAGTGCGGGCCTGTTTGAGGGATCGCAGTTGTTCTTCGGTGTAGAGCGAGCTGTCGCCAAGGCTTGACGGTATGACCAGGGCCACCAGGCCTGCCAAGGTAGCCGCAGCGGTGCTGGCGGCGACGGTGGGTAATGCGGCGAACGCTGAGCCACCCAGGGCGAAGCTGCCGAAACCTGCAGGGATGGCGGTGCCACTGATTTTCTTCAGCGGCACCACACCGGTTTCATCGGCCTCACGAGCGCCGAGTAGAATCAGTTCGCCGTAGTCTTTCAGGCTGTCGGTCGGAACAACGCCGGAGGTGTTCGTGTAGTCGATGATTGCATCGGGCAGTTTGCAGGACTTGGCGAACACGCATCCCGCGCGGACAACGTTGTCCTTTCTCGCTGCGACTTGAAGGTTGTCTTCGAAGGCTTGCTGCCTTGCGAGCATGGCGTCGTAGGCGGTTTGTCTGGCATCACGCTCGGCCAGTTCGGTGGCCGTCATGAATCGGTGAGTGACGTGATGCCCGTCACCTGACGGTGGGTTTTGCACCCGTGGGATGTCCTTGTTGCCAGCCACTGATTGTCCTTTTGCTCGTCCATCGGCAACCCCTGATAGAGGGGCTGCACGACGTTAACGAACGCGACTAATCGTGGCTGTAGGACGAATCCTGAAGATTACAGGGATTGTTCTCTGGGTTTCAGGGCCGGCAGTGCAGCGCTCTTGCGACTCGCCGCCGCCGTCACTGCATAACCGATCAATGCCGCCAGGATCGAGCCGGTCAGAATACCCATGCGGTCCATCCCGGCATATTCACTGGCGCCGGGCACGAAGGCCAGGGAGCCGACAAACAAACTCATGGTGAAGCCGATACCGCAGAGGATCGCCACCCCCATGATCTGGCCCCAGTTGGCGCCTTGGGGCAGGGCGGCGATGCCGATTTTTACCGCCAGCCAGGTCAGGCCGAAAACACCGACCGTCTTGCCCAGCAGCAGGCCGACGGCGATGCCCATCGGCACATGGTGGGTGAAGCTTTCGACGGTCACACCGCTCAGGGACAAGCCAGCGTTGGCGAAGGCGAACAGCGGCAGGATGCCGTAGGCCACCCACGGATGCAGGGCATGCTCCAGGGTCAGCAGCGGCGAAGGCTCGGCGTTTTTCGTGCGCAGTGGAATGCAGAAGGCCAGGGTCACACCCGCCAGCGTCGCATGCACGCCGCTCTTGAGTACGCAGACCCAAAGGATCAGCCCGATGATCATGTACGGCCCGAGTTTCACCACACCAAGTCGGTTCATTCCGATCAAGGCCGCGATGCAGGCCGCGGCCAGCGCCAGGGACAGGGTCGACAGAGCGCCGGAATAGAAGATCGCAATGATGATGATTGCGCCAAGGTCATCGATGATCGCCAGGGTCATCAGGAACAGTTTCAGCGACACCGGCACGCGTTTACCCAGCAGGGCCAGTACGCCGAGGGCGAAGGCAATGTCGGTGGCCGTCGGGATGGCCCAGCCACTCAGTGCGGTCGGGTTGTCGCGGTTGAGGAACCAGTAGATCAGCGCCGGCACCACCATGCCGCCAATCGCCGCTGCGCCCGGCAGGACGATTTGCGAGGGTTTCGACAGTTGGCCGTCGAGGACTTCGCGCTTCACTTCCAGGCCGATCAACAGGAAGAACAGGGCCATCAGGCCGTCGTTGATCCACAGCAGCAGCGGCTTGGCGATCTTCAGCGCGCCGATCTGCGCCACCACGGGGGTGTCCAGCAGACCGCTATAGAGCCACGACAGCGATGAGTTGTTGATGATCAGGGCGAGGACAGCCGCGGCGATCAATAACAGACCGCTGGCAGCTTCCAACTGAAAGAAACGCGTGAACGTGCTACGCAGAGGCAAGGTCGCTCTCCATCGATGAATTCAAAAGGTGACACACCCTAACCCGTACTGTTAGTTGTTAAAACAAAAGTTATATTCTTTTTTGTTATATGTCGTTACAACGTGGGCGGTCAGCAAAGGCCTGAGCCTAGCAGTTGCCGGACGTATTGGACCTCAGCTGTATCTGTGCGTGGTGTAGGTTTTTTCCTAAGCTTGTGGGCTGAGCCTTGCGACAAGGCCAACTCTTGCCTGATTCAACGAGAAAACCACCATGAGCGACAACCGACAGTGGTCCCGCGAAGCCATCCGGATCATCGAAGCCGACTTCCAGCGCAGCGCCGACACCCACCTGATCCCCTTGCAGCTGCCGGGGTTGCCGGGCATCGAGTTGTACTTCAAGGATGAGTCGAGTCATCCCACCGGCAGCCTGAAACATCGGCTGGCGCGCTCGTTGTTCCTCTATGCGCTGTGTAATGGCTGGCTCAAACCCGGTGCGCCGGTGATCGAAGCCTCCAGCGGTTCGACGGCTATTTCCGAGGCGTACTTCGCCCGTTTGCTGGGTTTGCCGTTCATTGCGGTGATGCCTGCGAGCACGTCCAAGGAAAAGATCGCGCAAATCGCTTTCTACGGTGGCAAGAGCCATCTGGTGGACGATCCGACGCAGATTTACGCTGAGTCCGAACGCCTGGCTCACGAACACGATGGGCATTTCATCGACCAGTTCACCTACGCCGAACGCGCCACCGACTGGCGAGCGAACAACAACATCGCCGAATCGATCTTCCATCAGATGCGCTTCGAGCAGCACCCGGAGCCGAGCTGGCTGATTTCCAGCCCTGGCACCGGCGGCACCACCGCGACGCTGGGCCGTTACGTGCGCTATCGCCAGCATTGCACCCGTGTGCTGTGCGCCGATGCCGAGCGTTCGGTATTTTTCGATTACTACAAGACCGGCGACGCCAGTCTGCGCCTCGATCATGGTTCACGGATTGAAGGCATTGGCCGGCCGCGGGTGGAAGCGTCGTTCTTGCCCAAAGTCATCGATGCAATGGTCAAGGTGCCGGACGCGTTGTCGCTGGCGGCCATGCATTATCTGGCGCAACGTTTGGGGCGACGGGTTGGCGGATCGAGCGGGACCAACCTGATCGGCGCCTTGATGGCGGCCCAGCAGATGGCGACGGCGGGGGAGTCTGGGTCGATCGTGGCGATTCTGTGCGATGGCGGCGAGCGCTATGCCGACACCTATTACGATCAGGCCTGGCTCAAGGCCCAGGGGTATGAGTTGAGTGATTTGATGGATGCCGTGGCGGCCAGCGTTGAGCGCGGAGAGCCGCTGCCGGCCAGCGTGTTGCGCGACAATATCTGAGGAAAGCTAAAAGATCGCAGCCTTCGGCAGCTCCTACGTGGGATGGTGAACTCCCTGTAGGAGCTGCCGAAGGCTGCGATCTTTTGATGTTAAGGCTTAAGCCTCAAGCCCAAGAATGTCTCGGGCCACTGCTTCGGCAATCCGAATACCATCGACGCCCGCCGACAGAATCCCGCCCGCATAACCCGCGCCTTCACCCGCCGGGAACAAACCCTTCACGTTAAGGCTCTGCATCGACTCGTTACGGGTAATCCGCAGCGGCGAAGAGGTGCGCGTTTCGATCCCGGTCAACACGGCGTCGTGCAACGAGTAGCCACGAATCTGCTTCTCGAACGCCGGCAAGGCTTCGCGAATCGCTTCGATGGCGAACGCCGGCAGGGCCAGGGCCAAATCGCCCAAGGCAACGCCCGGTTTGTAAGACGGCTCGACGCTGCCCAATTCGGTGGAGGGCTTGCCGGCAATGAAGTCGCCGACCAGTTGCGCTGGTGCTTCGTAGTTGCTGCCGCCCAGCACAAAGGCGTGGGATTCCAGGCGTTCCTGCAACTCGATGCCGGCCAGCGGGCCGCCCGGATAATCGACTTCCGGGGTGATGCCGACGACGATCCCGGAGTTGGCGTTGCGTTCGTTACGCGAGTATTGGCTCATGCCATTGGTGACCACGCGATTCGGCTCGGAGGTCGCTGCCACCACGGTGCCGCCCGGGCACATGCAGAAGCTGTAGACCGAACGACCGTTCTTGGCGTGGTGCACCAGTTTGTAATCGGCAGCGCCGAGTTTCGGGTGGCCGGCGTATTTGCCCAGGCGCGCGCGGTCGATCAGCGACTGCGGGTGCTCAATGCGGAAACCCACCGAGAACGGCTTGGCTTCCATGTACACGCCACGGCCGTGAAGCATGCGGAAGGTGTCCCGGGCGCTGTGGCCGAGGGCCAGAATCACGTGCTTCGAATGGATCTGTTCGCCGCCATGGAGTTCGACGCCCACCAGTTGGCCGTCGTCGATCAGCACATCGGTAACCCGCTGCTGGAAGCGCACTTCGCCACCCAGGGCGCGAATCTGCTCACGCATGTTTTCCACCACACCGGTCAGACGGAACGTCCCGATGTGCGGCTTGCTGACATAGAGGATTTCTTCCGGAGCGCCAGCCTTGACGAACTCGTGCAGCACCTTGCGACCGAGGAATTTCGGGTCCTTGATCTGGCTGTAGAGCTTGCCGTCGGAGAACGTCCCCGCGCCGCCTTCACCGAATTGCACATTGGATTCGGGGTTGAGCACACTTTTGCGCCACAGGCCCCAAGTGTCCTTGGTGCGCTGGCGCACTTCGGTGCCGCGTTCGAGGATGATCGGCTTGAAACCCATCTGCGCCAGCACCAGGCCGGCGAAGATCCCGCACGGGCCGAAGCCGACCACGATCGGACGCTGGCTCAGGTCCGCCGGCGCCTGGCCGACCACTTTGTAGCTGACATCCGGTGCCACGTTGACGTTACGGTCATCGGCGAATGTACGCAGCACCGCCGCCTCATCGCGAACGTTGAGGTCGATGGTGTAGATGAAGCACAGTTCGGAGGACTTTTTGCGCGCATCGTAGCTGCGCTTGAACAAGGTGAAATCGAGCAGGTCATCACTGGCGATGCCCAGGCGCTGCACGATGGCAGGGCGCAGGTCTTCTTCGGGATGGTCGATCGGCAACTTGAGTTCGGTGATTCGTAACATGGCGGGATCCGGTTCGCGGGGCGCACAACTGCGCCAAGGCGTTTGAAGCCCGCGATTATAAGCCTCAAAGGATGATTCCCGTGAGGCTAAAACGATCAGTCGTTACGCGATCCGCCGAAATACCCGCAGCCGCGTTGCACCTGGCCGTCGATACGCAACTCGGCGCTCATGTGCTGCACGCTGCCGGTGCTGCTGTCGACGCAACGTTGCGGCGCGACCCAGAGCTCGATGCGCTGATTATTGGCTTCGGTGCTGAGGTTGAAGCGGCCATCGCCCAGTTGTTCTTCAACGTACGGCAGGGCCAGGGGCGGCTGACCAGCGCGGTCGATGATCATGCCCTTGCCACTGACCTTGACGTTCCACTCCGGGCCGTGGCCGGCGGCGCGCAGGATCAGCTGCTTGAAATTGGGATCGTCGCACGCCGTGCCCGAGCGCTCGACGCGGTACAGCTGCGTAAGGTCGAGTTGGCTGTCAGCACCACTGGCAACGATCCGGCCGCGCACATCGGCGAACAGCTTGCCCTGATCATCGGCCAGGGTCGCGGCCTCTTGCAGGATGCTGGTGCCACCGATGTCATTGACCACGAAACTGCGCTGCTCATTACACGGCTGGAACAGCAGCTTGCCGTCGGCCGCCGTCAATTGGCCCTGCATGCGGGTCTGGCCCACATGGGAAGCGCTTTGCCGTGGGCCATCGAGCAATTGGCAAGCGGCGAACAACGGAAGCAGGGCAACAAGTACCAGGGAACGGGCAACACGCATCTTTGAGTCTCCAGACAAGTGTCGCCACGTTACTCAGCCTGACCGTTCATCACAACCCTGCGTTGTTCTCGCTTTCCTGTGGGCGAGTCTGGTTTACCCGACGCGGTAGGTCTGGCCGGTCTGCAGGCCTTCCACGCTTTTGGCGTAGGCCAATGCCACGTCGGCGGCGGGAACCGGTTTGAAACCACGGAAGTACGGCGCATAGCTGCCCATGGCTTCGACCAGCACGTTCGGGCTGACCGAGTTGATGCGCAGACCGCGTGGCAGTTCGATCGCCGCCGCACGAACAAAGGCGTCGAGGGCACCGTTGACCAGGGACGCGGAGCTGCCGGTACGAATCGGATCGTGGCTGAGGATGCCGGTGGTGAAGGTGAATGACGCACCGTCATTGGCGAATTCCCGGCCGATCAGCAGCAGGTTGACCTGGCCCATCAGCTTGTCGCGCAAGCCGAGTTCGAAGTCTTGTTCGGTCATGGTGGCCAGCGGCACGAAGTTGACACTGCCGGCAGCGCAGATCAGCGCATCGAAGTTGCCGGTCTGTTCGAACAGTTTGCGGATCGAGGCGCTGTCACTGATGTCGACCTGGAAATCACCGCTTTTACGGCCGATACGAATGATTTTGTGGCGCTGGGACAGTTCATGGTCAATGGCCGAACCGACGGTGCCAGAGGCGCCAATCAACAGAATTTTCATCGTGCTGTTCCTTAAATGGGTTGGATTTAAAGTTAAGTCTAGTGTGGTTTTTTTTATTAATAAGCGTGCTAATGGGCAACCTTTGGTTTTCAAAAGGAAACAATTCATGAGCGAAATGGATGACCTGGCGGCGTTCGCGGTATTGATTGAGGCGGGCAGTTTCACCCTGGCCGCCCAGCAACTGGGTTGCAGCAAAGGGCAACTTTCCAAGCGCATCAGCCTGTTGGAAACACGCTTTGGCGTGGTGTTGCTGCAACGAACCACTCGCCGCTTGAGCCTGACGGCGGCGGGTGCGGCGCTATTGCCGCAAGCCCAGGCACTGGTGGTGCAAGTGGAGCGTGCGCGTCAGGCCTTGGCGCGGCTGAAAGACGACATGGCTGGCCCTGTGCGGATGACGGTGCCGGTTTCATTGGGGGAAACGTTCTTTGACGGCGCACTGCTGGAATTTTCCCGGCAGTACCCCGAAGTGCAGATCGAGCTGGAGCTCAACAACCACTACCGCGACTTGTCCCGGGACGGGTTTGACTTGGCGATCCGCTCGGAAGTGGCCAACGACGAACGCCTGGTCGCCCGACCGCTGCTGGCCTGGCACGAAATGACCTGTGCCAGCCCCGCGTATCTTGAGCGATTCGGTGAGCCGCTGACGCCTCAGGCACTGGCCGAACACCGCTGCCTGCTCAACAGCCATTACAGCGGTCGCGAAGAATGGCTCTACCACCAACAGCACGAATTAACGCGGGTGCGAGTGTCGGGTCCGTTCGCCAGCAACCATTACAACCTCTTGAAGAAAGCTGCACTGACCGGTGCGGGCATTGCGCGTTTGCCGTCCTATCTGTTGCAAGAGGAATTGGCTGATGGACGTTTACGCTGGCTCCTGCGTGATTATCAAACCCGCAGCATGCCGATGTATCTGGTGCATCCGTATCAGGGCGGTTTGCCCAAGCGCACCCAAGTATTGGCCGATTATTTGATCGGTTGGTTCAAGCGCAGTGGGGAGGCATTGGATCGGTTGTAGGGTTAACCGTGATTGGTGCAATTGGCTTGGCTGACGGTAATCGGCGTAGGGGCATGCCCCCGGCGGGGGAATTTTTTTATTTTTTTTTAACGGGCCCCCAAAAAACAAAAAAAAAAAAAAAACCCCAAAGGCCCCACCAACAAA
>NZ_JBGLZF010000045.1:0-44017 GCF_047304405.1 Pseudomonas sp. Pseusp11 | reverse complement strand
GGGCCGCAGCGCAATACGGTACTGGGCGTCGCTCAGCTCATCATGTTTGGTGAGCTGGCGGTGAATCGGGCGCTGGACAGTCTTGAGCTGAAGGCTGACCCGGCCCTGTAACCTGAGGTCAAACGCTGACCCCTGTGGCGAGGGAGCTTGCTCCCGCTCGGCTGCGCAGCAGTCGTAAACCCTGTGCATGCGGTTTGCCAGACAAACCGTGATTGCGGATTTTGGGGCCGCTTCGCAGCCCAGCGGGAGCAAGCTCCCTCGCCACAGGAGGTGTGCCGGGATGCAGCGTAGGCAGATCCCCCCAAACAACAAAAAGCCCGCCACCCCCTTTCACCGGGATGGCGGGTTTTGTCGTTTCAGATCACACGGTATCCACCTTCAACGAATGGTCGTTCAACATGCCGTTGATAATGGTCGCGGTATCGTGACCACCGGCAATCACACCATTCGCTCCGGGGGTGACGCCGTAATGGCTGGCCAAATTCACCCCCGCCAGGTCGATGGTCTGGCTCGGCGTGGCGCCGGCCATGGCGCTGATGTCGATGCTGGTGACCAGGGTCGCGCCGCTGCCGGTGACTTTGAAGTGCAGGTAGTCATCCAGCGATGCGGCGGTGCCGTTCTCGCCTTGCAACAGTTGCGACAGGTCGAGTTTGTCGGTGCCCGGGGTGAAGTCGGTGATGACGTCGTGGCCGCTGTTGCCTTTAAGCCACTGGAAGGTGTCGGCACCGCTGCCGCCGGTGAGGGTGTTGTCGCCCAGGCCGCCGATCAGGAAGTCGTCGCCGCCCCCGCCGTTGAGCACATCGTTACCCAGACCGCCGTTGATGATGTTGCCGTTGTTGTCGCCCGTGAGGCTGTCGTTGAAGTTCGAGCCCGTGAGGTTTTCGATGCCGGTCAGGGTGTCGGTGCCTGCGCCAACGGTGTTTTGCGCGGTGAGCAGGCTGAGGTCGACAGTGACGCCGGCGGTGGCATGGGCGTAGCTCGCGGTGTCGCTGCCGGTGCCGCCGTCGAGCCAATCGTTGCCCGGCCCGCTGAACAGCAGATCGTTGCCGGCGCCGCCATGCATCTCGTTATTGCCTGAGCCTGCGGTGAGCACGTCGTTGCCGTCGCCAGCGTTGATGACGTTGTTGCCGGTTCCCGCGATCAACACGTCATCGCCCGAGGTGCCGGTCAGGGTGTGGCCAGCCTGATAGGTGATGTCGACTGCCGCGCTGTCGCTGCCGCCGTGGTTGTCGCTGGCGGTGTAGGTGCCGTGGAAGTCTGGCGTGGAGTCCTGGGCTCCGGCGTAGTTGACGGTCATGGTCAGTTGATAGTTTTCCGCCCCCTTCCCGCTGTTGCCAGGTCCCCCGTCGTCGATGTTGGTGATGTGGATCTGGTACGTGCCGTCCGCTGCGGCGGTGATGGTCTGGCCATCGGCGAGAGCAATGTAAGCGCCGCCATTGACCGAGTACTCCATGGTGATGTGGCCGGCCGCCAGGTTGTGGTCCAGGTTGAGAGTTTCGCCCTGTTTGAGGTTGACGGTGATGCGGTCCTCATCGTTGGTATTGTTGGTGCTGACCGACCCCAATGCCCCGCTGACCACCAGCATGGCGGTCATGGCGGCAGCGTTGGCGACGAATGCACTGCGGGCGATGGTCACGGCCTGGACGTTATTGCCGGTGAAACTGAAGCTCGAGTTGGTGCCGGTAAAGTCCGCCCCCCTGGCCGTCCAACCCGTGTTGAAGGTAGTCGGCGATGCCGTGAGCGCATCACCGTTGGGGTCGGTGTCGTTGGCCAATAGCAGCTCGCCCGGCACCACGATACTGCCCGACAGCACGTTGGTGATGATGTGATCATCGACCGCCACCGGTGGCGAATTCGGAATCACGTTGACTGTCAGGGTCGAGCTGGTGAGGTCGCCGTCGTTGTCGCTGGCGGTGAAGCCGATGTTTTCGGTGATCTGCACGGCCGTGGTTTTCTGCGAGGTGTAGGTGTACTCGCCAGTGTCGAGGTTCACCAGCAACGTGCCGCTGTTGTTGGTGGCGATGCTCAGGGTGTTGTCGGCGGTGTTGAAGGTGCCGTGGTTGGCGCCGCCGCTGAAGTTCAGCGAACCCTGATTGCTGTTGGCTTTCGGGTCGTAGGTATAGGTGGTGCCGTCGACCGTTAGAGTCTTGATGAATCCGCCATCGGCGCCGAACGTACCGCCCTCGCCCAGCAGCGACCCGGTGACCGGCGCGCCTTGCACGGTGCCCGAGAGGACCGAGTTGAGTTGGTTGAGGTCAGTCACCACCACAGCGTTGGTGTCGGTGTGCGTGCTGCCGTCATAGGCCACCGGATCGAGGCTGGCGTTATTGACGCCGCTGCCCAGGCCGATGGCGTAGTTCTTGATGCCATTGGCGTCGAGGAAGGCTTTGAGCGCGATCTCGTCCGCAGTGCCGATGTCGCCTTCGTTGGGTTTGCCATCGGAGAAGAAGTAGCCGACGTTCTGCGCCCCGATGAGTTTGCCCGAGGTGTCGAATGCGGTTTCCATGGTTGCCACGGCCGCGTCGTAGTTGGTGCCGCCGTCCGCCGTCAGCGTCGCGATGATCGACTTGGCCGTCGCCACATCGACCCACACCGAAGTCTGGTCCGTGGCGCTGCTGCTGAAGGTGACGATCTGCACCTTCACGTCGCCCAGGCTGTCGTACTTGTCGAGCAGTGCGCTGATCGCCTGCTTGGCCAGGTCCAGCCGCGACAGGCCCGATACGCCGGAGGGGTCGTCCATGCTCCCGGATACATCGATCACCAGCATCAGGTTGGAGTCGATCTGCACCGCTGGCACCGAACGGTCCGAGGCGACGGCGTGAGGCACGTCATCGACGATGCTGACCACAAGGGTGCCGGTGGTGCTGTTGCCCAGCGCATCGGTGGCTTTGTAGGTGAAGCTTTCGTTCAGGGTGTTCGCGCCGTCGTTGGCGTTGGGCGAAGTTTTCGGCGCCGAGGTCAAGGTGTACGTGTAGGAACCGTCAGGATTGAGCAGGATCTGCCCGTAGGTGCCGGTGGCGCTGCCGACCAGGGTGTAGGTGATCGCGCCAGTGGCGCCAGAGACCGAGCCTGCCAACGTACCGGAGCCGGTTTCACCGGTGTTGCCGGGCTCGCTGCCGGTGACGCTGCCCGCCGCCAGGTCCTGGCCGTCCTTGGTCAGATCCAACGCTTTTTCGTAGACGGTCACATCGGTATCGGTGGCGGCTACGAGGCAGTTGTTGGAGACGTCAACAGTGATCGTGGCGGTGCTTTCATCGCCGTCGGCATCGCGCACGGTGTAGGTGAAGGTGTCGGTGGCACCGGCTTCGCCGACCGAATTCGGGTTGCTGTGGTACACCGCATTGCCACTGGCATCCAGGGTCAGGTAGCCGTAGGTGCCGGTGATTTGCGTGTTCAAGCCACCGATGGCCGAGGTCGAGGTGTCGCTGCCAGCACGCACGCCGACCACTGCGCCACCCAAGGCAGGGCCATCAGCACCGAGCACATCGTTGTCCAGCACATTGCCGCTGACCGTGCCGCCCTCCACCACCGAAACCGAATCGCAATGGGCCGTCGGCACGTCATCGACGATGTTGATCACGATGGTACTGGTGACGCTGTTGCCCAGAGAATCGGTGGCCTGATAGGTGAAACTTTCGCTCAGGGTGTTCGGTCCGTCGTTGGCGTGCGGCGTGGTCGTGGGCGCAGAAATCAGGGTGTAAGTGTAGGAACCGTCCGGGTTGAGCAGGATTTGCCCATAGGTGCCGGTGGCGCTGCCGACCAGAGCGTAAGTGATTGCACCAGTGCCGCCCGTGATTGAACCGACCAACGTGCCCGAGGCAGTTTCACCGGTGTTGTCAGGCTCGCTGCCGATGACAGTGCCCGCCGCCAGGTCCTGGCCGTCCTTGGTCAGATCCAACGCCTTTTCGTAAACGGTCACGTCGTTATCGGGGGCCACCACGAGGGAACAGTTGGAGATGTCGATGGTGATGGTCGTGGTGCTTTCATCGCCGTCGCCATCGCGCACGGTGTAGGTGAACACGTCCGTGGCGCCCGGTTCACCGACCGAGTTCGGATTGCTGTGGTACACGGCGTTGCCGTTGGCATCCAGAGTGAGATAGCCGTAGGTGCCGTTGATGTGCGTATTCAAACCACCGATAGCCGAAGTCGAGGTATCGCCGCCGGCGCGCACGCCAACCACCGCGCCACCCAAGGCCGGGCCGTCAGCACCGAGCACATCATTGCCCAACACATTGCCGCTGACCGTGCCGCCTTCCGCCACTGAGACGACATCGGCATGAGCGGTTGGCACGTCATCGACGATGTTGATCACGATGCTGCCGGTGACGCTGTTGCCCAGAGAATCGGTGGCCTGATAGGTGAAGCTTTCGCTCAGGGTGTTCGCACCGTCGTTGGCGTGAGGGGTGGTCGTGGGGGGCGAGGTCAGGGTGTAGGTGTAGCTGCCGTCCGGGTTGAGCAGGATTTGCCCGTAGGTTCCGTTGGCGCTGCCGACCAGGCTGTACGTGATGGTGTCGCTGGTGCCGGTGACTGAGCCCACCAGCGTGCCCGAGGCGGTTTCGCCGGTGTTGCCAGGCTCGCTGCCGATGACCGTGCCCGCCGCCAGGTCCTGCCCGTCCTTGGTCAGGTCCAGCGCTTTTTCATTAACCGTCACATCGGTGTCGGTGGCAGCCACGAGGGTGCAGTTGGCCACGTCGATGGTAATGGTGGTGGTGCTTTCATCACCGTCGGCATCGCGCACGGTGTAAGTGAACACGTCGGTAGCACCAGGGCCGTTCACAGCATTTGGATTGCTGTGATAGACCGCATCGCCGTTGGCATCCAGGGTCAAGTAGCCATAGGTGCCGTTGATTTGACTGTTCAAGCCACCGATGGCTGAAGTCGAGGTGTCGCTGCCGGCGCGCACGCCGACCACCGCGCCACCGAGTGCCGGCCCGTCGGCGCCGCCGATATCGTTGCCCAGCACGTTGCCCGAGACCGTCGCGCCTTCGGCCACTGAGGCGTGATCAGGGTTGGCGGTGGGCAAGTCATCGACGATGTTGACGTTGATCTGGCCCAACGCCGTGCTGCCGTCGACGTCAGTGGCGACGACGTTGAGGTTCTCGGTGATGCTGTTGGTGCCGTCGGCGTTCGGGTGGGTTTCGTGATCCACCAGGGTGTAGCTGTAGCTGACCACGCCGGTCGCGCTGTCGTAACCGGTGACGGTCAGCGTGCTGCCAAGCGGAGTGACGATCGACTGCGGGACGCCTGCGGCCACGCCACCGGTGACCACCGCGATGCCGCCCACCGTCAGGGTTTGCAAACCGTCGAGCGCGGTGACGGTGAAGGTGCCGCTCTGGGTCAGCGCCGGTGTGTTGGGGCTGCTGCCGTCGCTGAGGTTTTTTTCGTAGACGGTCAGTTCGCCGCCGTTGACGTTCAGGCCATCGAGCGTCACCAGGTCGTCGTTGTTATGGATGTTCAGCACCAGCGTCGCGGTGCTGGTATCGCCATCGGCATCGGTAAGGGTGTAGACGAAATTTTCGGTGCCGCTGCCACCGCCGTGCAAGGCTTTGAAATCGGTATCGTTGGTGTTCAGGGTGTAGGTGTAGGTGCCGTTGGCATTGAGTACCAAGGTGCCGAACGTCCCGGTGAAAGTACCGCCGATGATCGGCCCGCTGTCGGGGCCGGTCGGAATGCGGTCGGCGCCCTGGACGTCATTGGGCAGCACGCTGCCGGTCAGGGTCAGCAGGGTTTCCGACGCAGCATGGGCATTGCTGTCGTCGATGGCCTTGGGCACATCGTCGGTGATATTGACGTCCAGCGAACCAGTCGCGGTATCGCCGTTGCTGTCGTTCGCAACCACAGTGAATTGTTCACTGAGATTGTTGGTGCCGTCACCGGCGGAATGGGTTTCGTTGCCGACCAGGGTGTAGCTGTAACTGACCACGCCGGTGGCCGGGTTGTAGCCGGTGATCGTCAGGGTGTTGCCCAGTTGAGTGGTGATCGACTGAGGAAAACCGATGGGCACCCCGCCACTGATCACGCTGATCCCACCGATGCTCAGGCTGCTCAGCCCGTCGGGCGCAGACACCGTGAACGTGCTGTGCTGAGTCAATGCCCCCGGGTTGCTGGCCGACCCGTCCGCCAGGTTGGCTTCATTGAGGGTCAGTTCACCGCCCGCCACCGACAGGCCGGTGAGGATGACCGGGTGATTCGGCACGTTCGCGGCAAACGGCGTAACGATGCCTTTATCGCCGTTGTCCGGTGCAGCGTCCCGGCGTTCCAGGGGAAATTCGGGAATACCGTTGAAGCCCGCGGTGGGGAAACCAATCGTGGGATCGACCCGCCCGCCCACTTCCTCCAACAGCACAAAACTGTGGCCACCACCCAGCGCACCACCGGGCGCGCCCGTTGCACCCGGTCCGGCGGCGGTGGCCTCAGCGGTCTGGGTCGGGTCGGCACCGGCGGCAATGGCTTTTTGCAGTTGCTCGACATCGGTCAGTTGCGCCTGGCTCGGCGTCACCGCATCGGCTGTCTCCACATGCGGCACCTGGTGCGCCAGCAACTGGGCATTCATTTGCAGGCTGCTGTCACGCCCCAGGGTCAGCTCCTGGCCATTTTGCAAATGCACCGCCACCGCCCCTTCGGCCCCGGTGACCAGCTGCTCGCCGGCAAACAGCCGATCGCCCTCGATCAGTGCCCGTCGAGTGCCATCACCCGCCACTGCATACACCTGACCGATGACCTTACTGACGATACCGATGAGCGTTGCCATGTGCATTCCTCCGCTGCCAACTGCTGTCGGCATCCTGTTTGCGCGAAGAAACGTGCTCATGGTTCAAGCAGGTTGCCCGAGACCCGTGTACCGGAAAGCGTTTACCTGAAGTAAACCGCTGCCTCCCGACACTCTCGCCAGGCGTGTCGCTTGCGAGGGGGGGGTCTTGGGATCGGGATAAAACCCTCTGCAATCAATGGCATCGGGACCCATTTCCAAAACGACCGGCCTGCAAACGCATGCGTAACGGTTTTGAATCACTCGAGCGACAAAAAAATGTCGCCTCTAAACCGTCTCGCTCTCCTCCCCTCCAGCACTTCTTCGCCCTATGTCGAAAAGTGAATGGAACTTTCCAAAACCCTGTTGATGCTCCAGAAGGCCAATAAAACAAAGGCTTTCGCATTGAACAATGTGCTGGATTTTTCAGGCCGCATAAGTTTTTTTTGGCATAGCCCTTATGAAAAATTTTTCTTAGCTACGCTTCAGGATGTTCTTAGCTCTGTTGTTACAGGCATGAAACGGTTTCATCTAAAAATATCGTCAAAAAAATGGCGACCGCTAAGCACCATCAGGAATCAGGGAGATGCACCCATGCGCGTTTTAACCCCCCTTTGCAGTGCGATTCTGCTGGCCATGGCCTGCGCTTCTCAGGCTCAGGCGATGTCATTGACCGAGGCGATCCAGAGCACCATTGCGACCCACCCGGAACTGGCGTCTCGGGTCGATGCCCGGCTCTCGGCCGACGAGCAGATTAAAGTCGCTAAAGGGGGCTTTTATCCATCGGTGGATTTGAACGCCGCCTACGGGCGCGGCTACAGCGATAACACCACCACCCGGTCGCGGGGCAATCACAACACCGAAATCCTCACCTACACCCAGTCGGAACTGCGCCTGCGGCAAATGCTGTTTGATGGTTTCAACACCGCCAACGAGGTCGCGCGCACCAAAGGCGTGTCCAACTCGCGGGCCTATTACGCTCAAGGCACCGCCCAGGACCTGGCCCTGCGCACCATCGAGGTGTACCTCGAAGTGCTCAAGCGCCGCGAACTGGTGACCCTGGCCAAGAACAATCTGCAAGCGCACATGCGGGTCAACGATCAGATCGGCCTGCGTACCCAGCGTGGGATCGGCAGCAACGCCGACGCCGACCAGTCCACCGCTCGCCGGGCACTGGCGCAAAACAACCTCGACACCGCCGAGGTCGATCTGGCCGATGCCGAAGCGAATTTCTACAGCGTTGTGGGGCGCATGCCCGATGAACTCGAAACACCGCCGTCGACCCGCGGCGAACTGCCCGCCACCCTGCCTGAAGCCCAGCAGAGCATGGTGGAAAACAACCCGTACCTGAAATCCGCCCAGGCTGACATCCAATCGGCCGAAAGCCAGTACGAAGTCGCCAAGTCGCCGTTCTACCCACGCTTCGACGCCGAAGCAGCGGTGGGCGCCAATAACAATGTGCAGGGCGATCAAGGCCACGACAACGAATGGCGAGTGGGCGTGGTGATGAACTACAACCTGTTCCGTGGCGGCAGCGACAAGGCCCGGCTGGCCTCCGATGCGCATCAGATCAACCAGGCGATGGACATCCGCAACAACGCATTGCGCCAGCTCAACGAGAACATCCACCTGGCCTGGAACGCCATGCAAAACGCCAAGAAACAAACCCCGACCGCCCGTGAATATGCCGAAACCACCACCCGTGTACGGGCGGCGTATCAGGATCAGTTCGGTCTCGGCCAACGGACTCTGCTCGACTTGCTCGACAGTGAAAACGAGCTCTACAACGCCAACCGCCGCTACACCGAAGTGCGCTACACCGAGGAGTTCTCGATGTACCGCGTGCTGGCGAACATGGGCCAGTTGTTGAGCAAGCAACGGGTGGTGCTGCCCGCCGATGCGATCGCCGCCACCGAAGTGAAAAACGAAGCGCGCTTGCCTGAACTCAAATGAAGTAACGCCGTGTAGGAGCGATCAATGTGACCAGCATGGAAACCGGCAACACGGGTGTCGATCCGCGTCTGAGCTTCGATGATCCGCTTCTGGACGGCCTGTTGATTCTCTGCAAACTCCACGGCGCGACGGTCAGTCGCGCCAGCCTGAGTGCCGGGCTGCCAATGGCACACCAACGCTTGAGCCTGGACCTGCTGCCGCGCGCAGCGGCCCGGGCCAGTTTGCAGGCGCGGGTGCTGCGCCGTGAACTGGCGGATATTTCCGCGCTCAACCTGCCGGTGATGTTGATCCTCAACCATGGCCGCTGCGCGGTCTTGCGCCGCTGGGGCGATGACGGTCAGGCGCTGATTCTGCCCAGCGAAGCCGACGGCGGAGAACAGTGGGTCAGCACGGACGAGCTGGCCGCCAGCTACAGCGGCCAGGCCTTGTTCGCCCGGCCACGGCATGAACTCGAAGACTTGCGCGCGCCGCTGGTGCCGCGGGTCGAGGCGTGGTTTCGCGACACGCTGAAGCTGTCGAAATGGCTGTACAGCGATGCGATTCTGGCAAGTTTCCTGATCAACCTGCTGGGCCTGATGGTGCCGCTGTTCGTGATGCAGACCTACGACCGAGTGGTGCCGAACCAGGCCACTTCAACCTTGTGGGTGCTGTCGATCGGCTTGCTGATCGGCACCGGTTTTGAGTTGGTGCTGCGGGTGGTTCGTGCGCACTTGCTGGACACTGCCGGGAAGAAAACCGACGTGATTCTTTCAGCGACCCTGTTCGAACGCATCACCGGCATGGCGATGAAAGCGCGACCCGCAACCATCGGTGGTTTCGCCCAAAGCATTCATGACTTCCAGGGCCTGCGGGAGTTTCTCACCGCCGTCACGCTGACCAGCCTGATCGACATGCCCTTCGCTGTGCTGATGCTGGTGGTGATCGGCCTGCTCGGCGGCTGGCTGGTGGTGATTCCACTGCTGGCCTTCCCCATCACGATTCTCTTCGCCATGGTGATTCAGGCGCTCCTGCGCGACACCGTGCAGAAGAGTCTGAGCCTCGGTGCCGAACGCCAGGCCCTGCTGATCGAAACCCTCGGCGGCCTGGAAACCCTCAAGGCCTGCAGCGCTGAAAGCGAGCGCCAGCACAAATGGGAAAGCACCCACGGCGCCCTCACCCGCCTCGACAGCCATGCGCGCAACCTCTCCGCGCTGGCCACCAACGGCACGCTGTTCATTCAGCAGTTTTCCGGCATGGCGACCATCGTCGCCGGGGTCTATAGCATCATCGCCGGCAACCTCAGCGTCGGTGCGCTGGTGGCAAGCTACATGCTCGGCAGCCGCGTGCTCGCGCCGCTGGGGCAGATCGCCGGGTTGATTACCCGTTACCAGCAAGCGCAACTGACCATGAAAAGCACCGATTCGCTGATGTCGTTGCCGCAAGAGCGCGACGCCAGGCAGCGGCCACTGGAGCGCACGCAACTGCAAGGCGCCCTAGACGTCTGCGGCGTAACGTTCCACTACAACGGCCAGAACGCGCCGGCCCTGGCCAACGTCAGCTTCAGCATGAAACCGGGCGAGCGGATCGGCATCATCGGCCGTAGCGGCTCGGGCAAAAGCACCTTGGCGCGGCTGGTGATGGGTTTCTACGCGCCGGAAGAAGGCCAGTTGCTGCTCGATGGCCTGGACCTGCGGCAACTGGACGTCGCCGACCTGCGTCAACAGATCGGCTACGTCGCTCACGACCTGCCCCTGCTGGCCGGCAGCCTGCGCGACAACCTGACCCTCGGCGCACGCTACATCAGCGATGCCCGGATGCTTGAAGTCGCTGAGTTGACCGGCGTGACTGAACTGGCGCGTCAGCATCCACAAGGGTTTGATCGGCCAGTGGGCGAGCGCGGTCAGTTGCTGTCGGGTGGGCAACGGCAAGCGGTGTTGCTGGCGCGGGCCTTGTTGCTCGATCCGCCAATCATGCTGCTCGACGAACCCACCAGCGCCATGGACAACAGCAGCGAAGACCTTCTACGGCAGAAACTCCATGGCTGGGTCCAGGGTAAAACCGTGCTGCTGGTCACCCACCGCAGCTCGATGCTCAGCCTGGTGGATCGGCTGGTGGTGCTGGACAACGGGCGGATCGTCGCCGATGGCCCGAAAGAAGCGGTGATCGATGCATTGCGCAAGGGCCGTGTCGGCTCTGCGACGGTTTAGGAGCGCCCACTCGATGCCAATACATACCTGTGGCGAGGGAGCTTGCTCCCGCTGGGTTGCGCAGCAGCCCCATTCACCTCGTTGTGTCAGCTGGACTTTTGCGACGGCTTCGCCGCCGAACGGGAGCAAGCTCCCTCGCCACAGTTTTTTGTTCGGCATTACTTCTCTTAACTGACGGGTATCGCCTCATGTCTGCTCAAACACCGGATTCAGCGGCCCGAAGCTACTTCGGCAGTTTCAGAAAAAGTGCCGAGAGCGAGTTCATGCCGGAAACCGCCGGCGCCTCGTTGCAGGATTCACCGCGCTGGTCGCGGATCACCGTGTGGCTGGCGGCGGCGCTGCTGATCACCGCGCTGGTCTGGGCCAAATTCGCGGTGTTGCAGGAAGTCACCATGGGCGAAGGCAAGGCGATTCCGTCGAGCAAGATTCAGGTGATCCAGAACCTGGAAGGCGGCATCGTCACCGAGATCTTCGTGCGTGAAGGGCAAATGGTGAACAAGGGCGACACCTTGCTGCGTCTGGATGACACGCGATTCCTGTCGAACAAGGGGGAAAGCGAAGCGGACCGCTATGCCTTGATCGCGCAAGTCGAACGGCTGTCCGCCGAAGCGGAAGGCCGGCCATTCACGCTGTCGCCGGAAGTGATCGCCAAAGCTCCGCAAGTGGCCGAGGACGAACGCTCGCTGTACGAACAACGCCAGCGCCGACTGGCCAGCGAACAGCGCACCTTGACCGAACAACTTCGGCAAAAAACCCAGGAGCTGGCGGAGTTCCGCTCCAAACAGGGGCAGTTCAGTTCCAGCCTGGCGCTGCTGCAACAAGAGATGAACATGTCGGCGCCGCTGGTGGGCACCGGGGCGGTGTCGCCGGTGGAAATCCTGCGGCTAAAACGCAGCGCGGTGGAAATCCGCGGCTCGCTGAATGCCACGACCCTGGCGATTCCCCGGGCGGAATCGGCGATCAATGAAATCAAAAGCAAGATCGACGAGTCCGAACAATCCTTCCGCTCGGACGCGGCGAAGGATCTGAATACGAAACGCACCGACCTGTCGAAAATCACCGCCACGAGCATTGCCATCGACGACCGGGTAACCCGCACCACCGTGGTGTCGCCGGTTCACGGCATCATCAAAGTACTGAAGGTTAATACCATCGGCGGCGTGGTCCAGCCGGGCAGCGACATGGTGGAAATCGTGCCCGTGGAGGACAACCTGCTGATCGAAGCCAAGGTCCGCCCTCAGGACGTGGCGTTCCTGCACCCGGGCCAGAAAGCCATGGTCAAGTTCAGCGCTTATGACTACACGATTTATGGCGGGTTGAGTGCCAGGCTTGAGTTGATCGGGGCTGACACCATCACCGATGACAAGGGCAACAGCTTTTATCTGATTCAGGTCAGGACCGACAAAAATCACTTGGGCGGGGATGTGAAACCGCTGCTGATCATTCCGGGGATGGTGGCGACGGTGGACATTATTACCGGGGAGAAAAGCGTGCTGGATTACCTGCTTAAACCGGTGTTGAAAGCACGGACTGAGGCGATGCGCGAGCGCTAAGTCTCACGCTGCCCCTGTGGCGAGGGGGCTTGTCGGAACGCCGCATCGCCCCGTTGGGTCGCGAAGCGGCCCCAAAACCATTCAACCCGGTTGTAACAGGTAAACCACGTTAGTCGGTTTTACGACTGCTTCGCAGCCGAACGGGGCGATGCGGCGTTCCGACAAGCCCCCTCGCCACAAGTCATCACCGGCCGTGATTCTTCTGATAGGTCTCCTCCCCCATCGCCGCAATCTGCCCCTCGATCAGCGCCTCGAACGGCTTTAATAACGGCTCGAAACTGCTCGGTGCTTCGAGGGTCTGCAACGCCTGCACAATCGCCTCCACCGTCGACAACGCCCCAGGCCCAGGTGCCTTGCGCAAGCGATAACGGGACACCCCGCCCTCGGCCAGGGTCACTCTGGGCAACGCCGCCAGCAATGGATTGAGGTGCAGCATCTTGCGCGCCTTGCGCCAGGTACCGTCCGGAACCACCAGCAGCAGCGGCTTATCACTCACGGTGTACGCCTGCATCGGCTGAGCATCTTCACCGGGAAACAACAGCCGCGCCTGATAACCCGGTTGATTCAACAATGCCGGCAAATCCTCAAACACCTCGCCCACGATCAACTCGGCATTCTTGAGTCCCAACGCAGCCAATCGTGCGGTGTTCAACGCATGGTTCACTTCACTCGGATGCTGCAACAGCAAAACCCGCGTGAGGCTATCCAGGCTCGGGATCAGTGGGCACAGACAATGAGTTTGCGGACGCAGACAGCGCGGACACTGGATTCTGGACATATTTTTAAGCCTGATTAAGCTGTGCTTTGAGCAAATCACGGAAAGTCTGGATCAACGGTTCGCGGCTGCGACCACGGCGCACGATCATCGAAAACGGTGCCTGATAACCGAACGTCGCCGGCAGCAGCACGCGCAAATCCCCCTTGTCGGCCCAGGCCTGGGCGTAGTGTTCCGGCAGGTAACCGATGTAGGCGCCGGATAGCACCAGAATCAGCTGGGCCTCCATACTTTCCACGGTCGCCGCGCTGTGCTTGAAACCGTGCCGCGCCAGTTCCGCCTGGCTCCAATAGCCGCGACCGACCATGCGTTGCTGGGTGATGACCTGCTCGGGGATGCGCCGCTCGTTGAACAGCGGATGACGGCTGCTGCAATACAACCAGTGCTGCTCGCGGTAAAGCGGCATGTAGACCAGACCGCTCATGCGCGTGGAAAAGGCACCGATGGCCAGGTCGAGGCGGTTGTCCTGCACGCCGAGTTGCAGTTCGTAAGGGCTCATGACCGACAGATGCAAGTGCACCGCCGGGTGTTCCTGACTGTAGGCGCCGATGGCTTCGGCGAACGGCAAGGCCTTGTCGCTGACGGTGGAATCGATCACCCCCAGGTTCAACGTGCCGCGCAATTCGCCTTTGAGGGCGGCGGCGTATTGTTCGAAACCTTCGAGTTCGGCCAACAGACGCAGGGTTTCCTGATGGAACAGCTCGCCCTTGCTGGTCAGGCTGAAACCGCCGCGACCACGATGGCACAGCACCAGGCCGAGGGCCGCTTCGAGCTGGCTCATATAGGTGCTGATGGCCGACGTCGAGAGATTGAGCTCGTGCTGGGCGTTGGCGAACCCCTGATGGCGGACCACGCTGACGAAGATGCGCAATAGTTTCAGGTCGGGTAAAGCGTTGGCCATGGGGGGGCTCCATTGCAAGGTAGTGCATGTTGCTTTGTGGCGAGGGAGCTTGCTCCCGCTCGGCTGCGAAGCAGTCGTAAACCCGACTCATGCGGTCTGCCCGATGTAACCGGGCTTAATGGTTTTGGGGCCGCTTCGCAGCCCAGCGGGAGCAAGCTCCCTCGCCACAAGGGTTCGGTGCATGGTGGGGAGTCTATCTTTCCGCCCGCCATTAGTTTAGAAAAATCTGAACTAAGTATTTGCCCGTAGCGATTCTTCCCGGCCACTACATTTCGCAGAATCGGCCCACAGCGGTGCCCGTCTCTCCCCGAGCGGCTACCTGCATAAATAAAACAACGACGATGAGGCCTTACCCGTGGACAAGATTCTTCACCAACCACTGGGCGGCAATGAAATGCCGCGCTTCGGCGGCATCGCCACCATGCTGCGACTCCCCCATTTGCCATCCGCTGCCGGCCTGGACGCTGCCTTTATCGGCATCCCGCTGGACATCGGCACGTCCCTGCGCCCCGGCACCCGCTTCGGGCCGCGTGAAATCCGCGCTGAATCGGTGATGATCCGTCCGTACAACATGGCCACCGGCGCTGCGCCGTTCGACTCGCTGTCGGTTGCCGACATCGGTGACGTGGCGATCAACACCTTCAACCTGCTGGACGCCGTGCGGATCATCGAAGAGGCCTACGACAATATCCTCGAACACGATGTGATCCCCCTGACGCTGGGTGGCGACCACACCATCACCCTGCCGATCCTGCGTGCCATCCATAAAAAGCACGGCAAGGTCGGCCTGGTGCACATCGATGCTCACGCCGATGTGAACGATCACATGTTCGGCGAGAAAATCGCCCACGGCACCACCTTCCGTCGCGCGGTAGAAGAAGGTCTTCTGGATTGCGACCGCGTAGTGCAAATTGGCCTGCGGGCTCAGGGTTACACCGCTGATGACTTCAACTGGAGCCGCAATCAAGGCTTCCGTGTGGTTCAGGCCGAAGAATGCTGGCACAAATCCCTGGCGCCGCTGATGGCCGAAGTTCGCGCGAAAGTCGGCGACGGTCCGGTGTACCTGAGTTTCGATATCGACGGCATCGATCCGGCCTGGGCACCTGGCACCGGCACCCCGGAAATCGGCGGTCTGACGACCATTCAAGCGATTGAAATCGTGCGCGGCTGCCAAGGCCTCGACCTGGTCGGCTGCGATTTGGTAGAAGTCTCGCCAGCGTACGACACCACCGGCAACACCTCGCTGCTGGGCGCCAACCTGTTGTACGAAATGCTCTGCGTACTGCCAGGCGTGGTCCATCGCTGAGGATCGGTCATGAACGAACGTGATCAGGTACTCAATGCCGCCGCCGAACTGGTGTCGGCCTTTGCCCGAAACGATCGCGAAGCCTACTTCGGCGCTTTCAGCATCGACTCAAGCTTCGTGTTCTACACCCTCGAGCAGCCTCTGCTGTCGCGCGATGCCTACCAGGCGTTGTGGGACAGCTGGCGCGCCGAGGACGGCTTCGAGGTGCTGTCGTGCACCTCGAGCAACGCCTTTGTCAGCCTGCAGGGTGACGTGGCGATTTTCATCCATGACGTGGCCACCGAGCTGCGCATGCAAGGGGAGCAACACTTCAGCCAGGAACGCGAGACGATTGTTTTCAAGAAACAGGCGTCTGGCCAAGAACAACAAGGCCTATGGCTGGCCTGCCACGAACATTTGTCCGCAATGCCGGAAGGGCTGCCAACCCCTTAGCCAAACAGGTGACGCTCACGCACGATGAGCGCGCCTTTATGATCGGAGCAGATCATGAATAACAACAACAAAGACCAAAGCCTTACGCAAATTGAAACCTACGGGGTCGAGCAGATCCCGGACAACGAACGCACCGCAGGCCCGACGGACTTGTTCCGGATGATCTTCGGCGGCTCCAACACCTTCGCCACCGCCGTGCTCGGCAGTTTTCCGGTACTGTTCGGCCTGTCTTTTCAGGCGGGCGTCTGGGCGATTGTGCTGGGTGTGTTGCTGGGCTCGCTGATCCTCGCGCCAATGGGCCTGTTCGGACCGATCAATGGCACCAACAATGCGGTGTCGTCCGGTGCGCATTTCGGCGTGCACGGGCGGATCGTCGGTTCGTTCCTGTCGCTTCTGACTGCTATCGCCTTCTTCTCGCTCTCGGTATGGAGTTCGGGTGATGCGTTGATCGGTGGTGCGAAACGCCTGATCGGCCTGCCGGAAACCGACCTGACCCTGGGCCTGGCCTACGGTCTGTTCGCGATCCTGGTGCTGACGGTGTGCATCTACGGCTTCCGCTTCCTGCTGTGGGTTAACAAGATCGCGGTGTGGAGCGCCAGCCTGTTGTTCCTGCTGGGCGTCTTCGCCTTCGCCGGTCCTTTCGATGTGAACTACGCCGGCAGCGTCAGCCTCGGTCAACCGGGTTTCTGGGCGGCTTTCATCGGCGCTGCGCTGGTGGCAATGAGTAACCCGATTTCCTTCGGGGCGTTCCTCGGTGACTGGTCGCGCTACATCCCGCGTGACACCTCCAAGCGCCGGATCATGGCCGCCGTGGTGATCTCGCAGATCGCGACCTTCATCCCGTTCCTGTTCGGCCTCGCCACCGCCACCATCGTAGCGATCAAGGCACCGGACTACATCGCGGCCAACAACTACGTCGGCGGCCTGCTGGCGGTGTCGCCGAGCTGGTTCTTCCTGCCGGTGTGCCTGATTGCGGTGATTGGCGGCATGTCCACCGGCACCACGTCGCTGTATGGCACCGGGCTGGACATGTCCAGTGTGTTTCCACGGGTCCTGTCGCGGGTTAAAGCGACGCTGCTGATCGGTGTGATGTCGATTGCCTTCATCTTCATCGGGCGCTTTGCGGCGAACCTGGTGCAGAGCGTGTCGACCTTCGCCGTGCTGATCATCACCTGCACCACTCCATGGATGGTGATCATGATCATCGGCCTGCTGGTGCGTCGCGGCTTCTACTGCCCGGATGACCTGCAAGTGTTCACCCGTGGCGAAAAAGGTGGCCGCTACTGGTTCACCCACGGCTGGAACTGGCGTGGCCTGGGCGCCTGGATCCCGAGTGCCGCGGTCGGTTTGTGCTTCGTGAACCTGCCGGGGCAGTTTGTCGGGCCGCTCGGAGATCTGGCCGGCGGGATCGACATCAGCCTGCCGGTAACCCTCGGCCTGGCCTCGCTGGTGTACCTGACGCTGCTGAGCCTGTTCCCGGAATCGGCTGCGGTGTTCGGCCCCAACGATGCACGCAGCAAGGGCACGGATTCGCTCGGTAAACCGGCGATGCGACAAGCCGCCTGATTCAACTCGCAGAAATTGTGTCGAGGAGCTTTTGTGGCGAGGGGGCTTGTCGGAACGCCGCATCGCCCCGTTCGACTGCGCAGCAGTCGCAATACAAACAACCGGTTCTGACTGAAGAACCGCGCTATCAGGTTTTGGGGCCGCTTCGCGACCCAACGGGGGCAAGCCCCCTCGCCACAATTAAGTGTTCCATCGCATCACTGCTATTCAGCCTCACCATAAAAAAGACAATCGGAGACACGCCATCATGGCTTTGGATTTATTCGTCGTACTCATCTACGCCGCCGCGATGCTGATGCTCGGCTATTACGGCATGCGCAAGGCCAAGACCAACGAAGACTTTTTGGTCGCCGGTCGCAACCTCGGCCCGAGCATGTACATGGGCACCATGGCCGCCACCGTTCTGGGCGGCGCGTCCACCGTCGGCACCGTGCGCCTGGGCTACGTCCATGGTATCTCCGGTTTCTGGCTGTGCGCGGCACTCGGCTGCGGGATCGTGGCGCTGAACCTGTTCCTCGCCAAACCGCTGCTGAAACTGAAAATCTACACCGTTACCCAAGTGCTGGAAAAACGCTACAACCCGATGGCCCGCTCCGCGAGCGCGGTGATCATGCTGGCGTATGCGCTGATGATCGGCGTAGTTTCGATCCTGGCAATCGGCACCGTGCTGCAAGTGCTGTTCGGCCTGCCGTTCTGGGTCTCGGTATTGCTCGGCGGTGGCGTGGTTGTGATCTACTCTGCGATCGGCGGCATGTGGTCCCTGACCTTGACCGACATCGTCCAGTTCGTGATCAAGACCGTCGGCCTGATGTTCATCCTGTTGCCGATCTGCCTGTACCGCGTTGGCGGCTGGGATGAATTGGTGTTGAAACTGCCGGCCACTGCCTTCAGCTTCACCACGATTGGCTGGGACACCATCATCACCTACTTCATGATCTACTTCTTCGGGATCCTGATCGGCCAAGACATCTGGCAGCGTGTGTTCACCGTCAAGAGCGCCAAAGTGGCTCAGGTCGCCGGTACCTTCGCAGGCTTCTACTGCATCCTTTACGGCCTGGCCTGCGCCCTGATCGGCATGGCCGCTCACGTGCTGATCCCGGACCTGGACAACGTCAACAACGCTTTCGCCGCCATCGTCAAACTGTCCCTGCCGGACGGTATCCGTGGTCTGGTGATCGCCGCGGCCCTGGCGGCCATGATGTCCACTGCCAGCGCCGGCCTGCTCGCCGCTGCCACCACACTGACCGAAGACTTGCTGCCGAAACTGCGTGGAGGCAAACAGTCGAGCCTGGGCATGAACCGCCTGTTCACCCTGTTGACCGGCATCGTCGTACTCGGCATCGCTCTGGTCGTACATGACGTGATCAGCGCGCTGACCCTGGCTTACAACCTGTTGGTGGGCGGCATGCTGATCCCGCTGATCGGCGCGATCTTCTGGAAACGCGCAACCACCGCCGGCGCTATCGCCAGCATGGGCCTGGGTTTTGCCACTGCACTGTTGTTCATGATCAAGGACGGTATGGACGCCAACACCCCGATCTACTATAGCCTCGGCGTGGGCCTGGTGAGTTTCGTGGTGGTCAGCCTTCTGTCCCGTCGCCCGGCCGTAGTGGCGAGCGCTGCCTAAGATTTCTATAACGACCTGATGCTTTCTTCGGCGGGTGTGGCGTCGGTTGCCACACCCGTTTTTTTCGCCTGAAGGAATTTGCCCATGAAGATCGTCAGCCGCGATCAGTGGTTCGAGGTCAAACAGCTCAGCGACGGTATCCGCCTGATTCACGAGCCGTACATTCGGCCTTTTTACCGCTGCAACCTCTGGCACATTCAGGGCCGCGACAAGGACTTGCTGCTGGACAGCGGTTCCGGGCTGGTCAGCCTGCGCGAGCAATTGCCGTGGCTCACCGAACGACCGCTGGTGGCGGTGGCCAGCCATTGCCATTTCGACCACATCGCCGGCCATCACGAGTTCCCCGAACGGCTGGTGCATCCGGCCGAAGCGCAGATCCTCGCCGAACCCGATGGCGACAACACCCTGAGCAAGGCTTTCGTCGGTGACGACATGTTCGAGGCTCACCCCGACTGCCCATTGTGCTACGCCGAATACCGGGTCAAAGCTGCGCCGGCCACCGGTTTTATCGAAGACGGCGACGTGCTCGATCTCGGTAATCGGGTCCTGCAAGTGCTGCACACGCCGGGTCACTCACAGGGTGGCATCAGCCTGTTTGAGGCGGCGACCGAAACCCTGTTCAGCGGTGACATCATCTACGACGGGCCGCTGATCGAAAACGCCTACCACTCCAACCTCGATGACTACGCCCGCAGCCTGCAACGCTTGCGCGCGATGCCGATCCGCACGGTGCACGGCGGGCATTTCGGGAGTTTTTCCGGGGAGTATCTGCGCTCGATGATTGACGAGTGGCAGCGCCGACACGCCTGAAGCCTGCTGTACTCAGCGTCAGGGACCTCATAACGTTCTCGAAGAAGGACCTCATGACAAGAGCCGCCGTTCGTGCCGCCGTGCATCGTCGCATCCGCCGCCTGCTGGAAAACCAGGATGACTTCGACGACAACACCAACCTGATGCAGTTGGGATTGGACAAAGAGGATATTGAAGAGCTGATCTTCCGTCTGGAGGATCAGTTGGGGTTGACGGCGTTTACCGCCGAAGAAGACCGGATGCTCAAGACTGCCAGGACGGCGAATGACTTGGCCCGGTTTTTGATTGAGATTGGGCGGTATTGAAACGGATTGCTAAATACATCCGATGGGCCGAACGAACCTCTGTGGCGAGGGAGCTTGCTCCCGCTCGATTGCGCAGCAATCGCAAGCTGCACTCGCGCTCAACCTGACCCACCTGTGTGGCGATGAATGGGGCCGCTGCGCGCCCCAGCGGGAGCAAGCTCCCTCGCCACAGGTGATTTGCCAGACTTACCGACGGCGCTGCTGGCGGCGACGTTGTTCGTCATCAGTGCGAATTGGCACCGGTTGCAGAGGCGGTTCAATCAAACCGAGTGCGACACCCAGGTCATGCAGCCAGTTTTGGATTTTCTCTTTCATGATGCCCCCCTTCAGGGTCGTGCCGAGCGGCCGAAGTTCTGTAGCCCCTTCGCACTGATAATAGTCCGAAGTCCTACGCAATGCTCGCTCAAGATCGCAATGATCTGTTACTGAATTGATCCAAATCCTTGGACGTTGGTTCAAGAAACTGCCTGGGCCTGGACCGTTGTCGACGGATACACCGCCTGTTGCTGCTCGATCCATGCATTCAGGTTGGCCCCGACCATGCCTTTGCGCCACATCAGCCAGGTGGTCGCGCTGGCAAACGGCTCGGCCAACGGGTGCACCGCCACGCTTTCACGCCCCGGCAGACTGGCGAGCATCGACTCCGACATCAGCGCCACGCCAGAGCCGGCAATCACGCAGGCCAGCATTCCCGGATAAGACTCGATCTCCATGGCCCGGCCCATCGCCGCATGGTCATGGGCAAACCAGGCTTCCAGGCGCATCCGGTAGGAGCAGCCCTGGCGAAACGTGAACACCGAACGCCCTTCGACATCCAGCGCACTGCGCACCGGCGGATGATCGGCCTCGCTGATCAACACCAACCGTTCGTCGCACAACGGCACGCCGTCGAGCCCGGCCAGTTCCAGCGGGCCGTCCACCAGCGCCGCATCGAGACGCCCGGTGAGCAGCCCTTCGAGCAATTCACCGCTGGGGCCCGACTGCACTTGCAGGTTCACCGCCGGGTAGCGGCGGTGATAACGCGCCAACAGCTCTGGCAAGTGAATTGCGGCGGTGCTGTACATGGTGCCCAGTACGAAATCCCCGGCCGGTTGCCCGCCCTGCACCGCCGCGTGAGCTTCGTCATGCAAGGCGAACAGCTTGGTGGTGTAGTCCAGCAGGACTTTTCCCGCAGGTGATAACTGCAAACGCTGACGCTCACGCACGAACAGTTCGACACCGAGTTGCTCTTCGAGCTGTTTGAGCCGGGTCGACAGGTTGGAGGGCACGCGATGCAGGCGTTCGGCGGCTCGGGTGATGGACCCCTCCTCCGCCACTGCCTGGAAGATCCGCAATTGGCTGAATTCCACGCCATTCTCCAAATCAGAACAAGTTTCTCACTATTATTCATTTTTAAAGAAAGTCAATCAGTCCTAGCCTGACGGTCATTGATCCTCGAAACGGAACTCAGACCATGTCCCCGCTGATTCGCTTAACCGCCAGCTTTGTCGCCCTGATGATGGCCATGGGCATCGGGCGTTTCGCCCTCACCCCACAACTGCCGCACTTGCTCAGCGAGGGTCAGATCGACCTGACTGCCGCTGGTCTGATTGCCGCCGCCAACTACCTTGGTTACTTCGTCGGCGCGGTGGATGCGATGTTCGCCCGTCGCCCCGATCAGGTTCGCAGGCGCCTGCTCGGCGGTTTGTGGTTGTGTGTATTGCTGACCCTGGCCTCGTTCTGGGCCAACGGGTTCTGGTCGCATCTGGCGCTGCGTTTCGGCACGGGCGTGGCCAGTGCCTGGGTGCTGGTGATGATTACCGCGTTGAGCCAACCGCTGGCAGCGGCGGCCGGTCGTCCGCGCCTCGGCGCCTTGGTGTTTGCCGGACCGGGTCTGGGGATTTTTCTGACAGGGATGTTGGCCTTGAGCTCGAACCTGCTGGGGCAAACATCCGCGACCTTGTGGTTGGTGTATGCCGCTGTCGGGCTGGTGATGCTGCTGGCGATTCTGCCGTTCCTGCCGCAGCCGGCCGCCACTTCAAGGGTGACACCGCTTGCCACCAAGTCGGCCGCCCAAGGCGTCGGACGCTTACCGGTAATCTATGGGTTGTACGGTCTGGGCTACATCATCCCGGCCACTTTCCTCTCACAAATGGCCAGCGCGCAGTTCCATGGGCAATGGCAAGCCGATCTGTTCTGGCCGTGCTTTGGTCTGGCGGCAGCGGTCGGGGTCGTGTTGGTGAGCCTGCGTCGGCACAACCCGAACGCAACTCGTCATTGGCTGATGGCGACGCTATGGCTACAGGCCGCCGGTGTGTTTGCTTGCCTGTTGGGCAGCGGTGCCGGCCTGGCGCTGGGGGTGATCCTGTGTGGCGGGCCGTTCCTGGCCTGCATGCAACTGGTGATGCAGCGCTCCCGGGAGCTGGCGCCCCACGCCACCCAGCGCAATGCCGGGTTGCTGACCGCGTGCTTCGCCGTGGGTCAGCTCAGCGGGCCGTTGCTAGCCGCGTTGAGCAGCCATTTCAGCGGTGGCTTGCAACCCGCGCTGGTGATCGCCGGCGGCGGTTTTATCATTGCCGCAGGCTTGCTGCTGCGCCCGATCAGGGTTGCCCAAGTGCTTTGCGCAAACGACGGCGCACCCACTGCTCTGCGCTCACAAAAGTGATCCCGAGCAAAACCAGTACCGCGCCGATCACAAAGTTCAGGCTCAGCTCTTCACCCAGCAGCACCACGCCGAACGTGACGCCGAACAGCGGCGTCATGAACGAAAACACCGCGAGGTTCGCCGCCAGGTAACGGCGCAGTAGCCAGAACCAGGTCAGGTAACTGAAGAACGACACCACCAATCCCTGAAACAGCACGCTGGCCACCGCCACCGTGGTCAGGCTGACATGGGTGACCTGACCACTGAGGATCGCAATCAGCAGCAGGCCGACGAAGCCGACGATCAGTTGATAAAACAGCGTCAGGGTCACCGGCGCTTCCGACAGGCGCGAGGCGCGCACCACCACGGTGGTCGCGCCCCACGACGCGCCGGCCAGCACACCCAGGGCATCGCCCATCAACATGCGGTGGTCAAGGTTGTCCCAGGACACCCCACCGGCAAACGCAATGGCAATGCCAACGAAGGCGAGAAAAATCCCCAGCCACTGCACCGGTCTTAAACGCTCACTCGGCAGCAACCAATGCACGCCCAACGCGGTAAAGATCGGCGCGGTGTAGAGAAATACCGACATGTGCGCCGCCGTGGTCAGTTGCAGACCTTCGGCAATGAAGAAGAACTCCAGGCCAAACAACGCGCCGGCCAGCAAGCCGCCGCGCCAGGTAGTCCCGACCTGATCCCAGCCGCCCTTCCAGCAGATCAACAATCCTACAAGCAACGCGGAAATACCCGAGCGCCCCGCCGCCTGCATGACCGGCGCGATGTCGGGCGCCGCCCATTTGATCATCACCTGTTGCACACCCCAGATCAGGCACAGCCCGACCATAACTTGCAGGGCAAACCCATCGGCGCTACGCCGGGTGGCGCTCACCGGAACACCTCGACAACACAATCCATGGCAGTGACTCGACAGTAAAAGCAAAGCCCCGGCGTTCCTGCTGAACAGAGGGTGCCGGGGCGAAAAATTATGCTGTCGATTATTAACCAGATGGACAGAAAAAGGTGTCTGCAAAAGACCTTTAAATCGCCACGTACGTCATCCAGCGATGACCAGAGCCGCCGATTGCTGTGCCTGCTCGCGCCTGGCCAGTGCGAAGTACAGGACGCCGCCGAGGAAGCAGCCGGTGAACCAGGCGAAGTTGGCCATCGGCTGCAATACCGGGATGAAAGTGATCGCAACGCCCATCAGGGTGGCAGGAATCAACGCCTTGACCGCCGTCCAGTTGATCCCGCCGCTGTAGTAATAACGCCCGCTCGGGCCGTCATTGAACAGCGCATCGACGTCGATCTGCTGCTTTTTGATCAGGTAGTAATCCACCAGCAGAATCCCGAACAGTGGGCCGATGAACGCCGCCAGCACGTCGAGGGTGTAGTGAATCACTTCAGGGTTGTTGAACAGATTCCACGGGGTAATGAAGATCGATGCCACGGCGGCGATCATGCCACCCGCACGCCAACTGATTTTGCTCGGGGCGACGTTGGCGAAGTCGAACGCCGGGGACACAAAGTTGGCGACGATGTTGATGCCGATGGTCGCGGTGACAAAGGCAAAGGCGCCGAGCAGCACCGCCACGCTGTTGTCGATGCGCGCCACGGTGGCGATCGGGTCGTGAAGCATTTCACCGAACACCGGCAAGGTGCCGGAAACGATCACCACGGTCACCAGCGAGAACGCCAGAAAGTTTACCGGCAGCCCCCAGAAATTGCCGCGACGCACGTCATTCATGCTGCGGCAGTAGCGACTGAAATCACCGAAGTTCAGGGTCGGACCGGAAAAGTACGACACCACCAATGCCGTTGCCACGATCACCTGGCCAAAGGCTTCCCAGCCAGACAGGGATTTCTCCGCCAGGGTGAAGCTGATGTTGCTCCAGCCGGCCTGCCAGACGATCCAGCCGGCGAGCAGGAACATCACGCCATAGACCACGGGGCCGGCCCAGTCGATGAAGCGGCGGATCGACTCCATGCCGGTCCAGAACACCAGCGCCTGGACGAACCACAGGCTGAGGAAACCGAACCAGCCGAGGTAGGACAAACCGGCAAAGTGCGGTTCGGCGTAGGTCGCCATCGAAGGAAAAAACCGCAGCACGACGATGATGAGTGCACTGGACGCCAGGTACGTTTGAATCCCGTACCAGGCCACCGCAATCAGGCCGCGAATAACCGCAGGAATATTCGCCCCGAACACCCCGAACGCCAGTCGGCAGATCACCGGGTAAGGCACCGCGGCTTGCTGACTCGGCTTGGCCACCAGGTTGGCGATCAACTGCACGATGCAAATCCCGCCGAGCAAGGCAATCAACACCTGCCAACTCGCCAACCCCAGCGCAAACAGGCTGGCGGCGAACACATAGCCGCCGACGCTGTGCACGTCGCTCATCCAGAAGGCAAAGATGTTGTACCAATTCCATTTCTGCGGCAGCGGCCCCAGGTCCTGGTTATACAGGCGTGGGCTGTAGCCGTTGGGCAATTGCTCGGTCATCGCGGGGCTCCTCGAAAGTACAGGCGCGGCCCCCCGAGATTGATGCGGCGACCACACTGCGTACGGGAGCCGGCATGGTTTGTATACGAGTTACTACGCAGAATGCGTGCCATACGATCTAAAGGTGTGACAAATCTGGCTTTCGGCCCTGTTCAGAGCACAACCTTCAAGACGTAGAGGGGGTGATAATGCCCATGAACAGGGCGTCCGCGCCTGCAAACGGTGCAGGGTGTTGTGTATACAAAGAGATGGGTGACTGCTGCGCAGAAGGCTACCGTAGGCTGGATCCTTTTTTGATCACAACCTGCGGTAGCGCCTACCGGGGCCGGTGCAGGTCAGCTGAGTTCGATACGATCAGCGTGAATGACGATCTGGCCGTTCTTGTACAACGCACCGATGGCCTTTTTGAAGTTGCCCTTGCTGACACCGAACATACTGCTGATCAGCGTCGGGTCGCTCTTGTCGCTGACTGGCAGGGTGCCGTTGTTGTCGCGCAACTTGGCGAGAATCTTCGAGTTCAGACTGGTGGCGGCGGCTTCGCCCACCGGTTGCAGGCTCAGGCTGATCTTGCCGTCGGCACGGACTTCCTTGATAAAGCCCTTCTCTTCTTTACCGGCGCGCATGAACTTGAAGATTTCGTTCTTGTGGATCAAGCCCCAGTGCTTGTTGTTGATGATTGCCTTGAAGCCCATATCGGTCGCTTCGGCTACCAGCAAATCAACTTCCTGGCCCGGGGTGTAGTTGGCCGGGGTCTTGTCCAGATAACGGTCCAGACGTGCCGTCGCGGTGATGCGCCGGGTGTGTTTGTCGAGGTAGACGTGCACCACGACATACTCGCCGGCGGTCATCTGGCGCTTTTCTTCGGAATACGGCAGCAGCAGATCCTTCGGCAACCCCCAATCCAGGAACACGCCGATGCTGTTGACTTCAACGACTTTCAAACTGGCGAATTCACCGACCTGAACTTTCGGCTTTTCGGTGGTGGCGATAAGTTTGTCATCGCTGTCCAGATAAATAAAAACGTTGAGCCAATCTTCATCTTCGCTGGGAATATCTTTGGGAATATAACGATTAGGCAGAAGGATTTCGCCGTCCGCGCCACCGTCCAGATATAAACCGAAGTTAGTGTGTTTAACCACTTGCAAACTGTTGTAGCGCCCGACTAAAGCCATGTCCAATACCCTCATTGCGTGGGCGGCATTCTACCCGGTTTTGCGGGCTGCGTTCGGCGGGCCGGCCCGGTGGCGCGAGAAAATCCGCGCAAGGCCCTAATTTCCCTGGGTTTGGCGGGCGTGTTTGGCCGCTCGTCAGGCCGTTCGGGCGGTCTGGACCGTGGCCAGCCCATCCGAAAAGCACTATTTTTCCACTGAGGTTTTTAGTTAAAACAGCAGCTTAGGGGACTATTCCAAATAATAACTTGCGATTATTCGCGCACCTGCCGTGTGTATTTCGGGAGGATATTTACCAAGCAATTGTCAAGTATTTCCTGTACGATGCCTGGCCAAGTTAATTTCTACAGGTTAATGGCCGCCATGCGTGTAAAAGCATCCAACAGCAAAGCAAAGCCAGCTCCAGCCGTTGAAACCAGTGAATCGATCAACAATCAGATCGCTGCGTTCCTCAAGTCCGGTGGCGAGATCCAGCAAATTGCCAAAGGCGTCAGCGGCCAGACGTTCGGCCCGTCCAAGCAGATCACGCTGGGCAAAAAGTAATTCCCCCGCTTTAACTGGTCCCTAAGCGCTTTGAGCTTCGAAGCGCTTGGACTGGAACCCTCCAGCAACACCCCATAAAACAAATCAATATTTCAACAATCGACGAACGGCCCTCGATGCCGAACATTCGCCGGTATGCTTGCACGTGTCTGGATCAAGCGTTTCAGCAGGTTTTCACCACCTGCTCCTCGCAGCTCATGGAGTGACGCATGCTCAAACCCTCTCTTTTCCTGCTCGCCAGCCTGTTGTGGTGTTCGGTCGCCCATGCGCAAGTCTTCCAGCGCGAATTGGGCTAATCGGCTGAACTGCCGGGCTCGCCCCACGATCACATAAGAGAACCCAATAAGAAGCTAGGTCTTCGCAAGGACTCGCCATGTCTCATTGGCTGAAACAGATCACCGTCATCCTCACGCTCAGTCTCACCGTCGCCGCCTGCACCCGCGTGGGCCTGGCTTACCGCAACCTCGACGTGATCATTCCCTGGACGCTCAGCGACTATCTGGACATGAACCGCCAGCAAAAAGACTGGTTGAACGAGCGGCTCAAGGAACACCTGCGCTGGCACTGCACCACGCAACTGCCCGGTTACCTCGACTGGCTGAATCGGTTACAGACCATGATCGAGACCAACCAGATCACCGACGCCGAGCTGCAAGCCCGTACCCAGGAAGCCAAACAAGCCATCGCCGAAACCGCCCGGGAAATCACCCCATCGGCCATCGAACTGTTGCAAGGGCTGGATGACAAGCAAGTCGCGGAAATGAACGACGCTTTCGCCAAGGACCAGCGCAAACGCCAGGAGGAATACCTCAAGCCACCTCTCGAGCAACAGATCAAAGAGCGAAGCAAGCGCATGGAAAAACGCCTGAATGCCTGGCTCGGCTCCCTCAGCCCAACCCAACAGCAACGGGTGATGGCCTGGTCGAACGCCCTGGGGGATCAGAACAAAGAATGGATTGCCAACCGCGTCCATTGGCAACAGCAATTCAGCGCGGCGGTCGCGCAACGTCAGAGTCCGCAATTCCCACAGCAAATCGAGACGCTTCTGGTTGATCGCGAGAGTTTATGGACCCCCGCTTACCGTGTGGCCTACGCCAACACCGAAGCCCAGGCTCGGGCGTTACTGGTGGACTTGATGGCCGAGAGCACGCCGTTTCAGCGTCAACGGTTGCTGCAAAAGATTGAAGACATGCGCAAGGATTTCACTGATTTGAAATGCCTGAAAGCGGCGCAGCGAGGATAGGTTCTAAAGCTGCAAGCTTCACGCAATCTGAGCCTTCGACGCCACTTCATCAAACGTCAATTCATCCAGCGCATCTTCCTGCTCATCCAGCACCTGGCGCGGATGCTCATTTCCCGGGATGCTGCTGTCGATCAGGCTCAACAAACTCGAGCCCCGGGGTGTCAAAATGTAATTCTCGCCATTGCCACCCTGATCCTCCGGCCGAGGCTCGATATACCCCCGCAACAGCAGTATTTTTTCGTACTCACCGGCCACCGTTTTCAGGCGATCCAGATTCTCGAACGGCTCGCCCGCGGAGGCTTTCGCCGCCGCATACTGCTCGGCATAAGGCCGTGGAGTGAAACTGCGGCCAGCACTGTTCTGCACTTCGTGCAGTAAATGCTCGATCAAATCCCAGTTATAAGTCGTCATCCTGATCAACCTCCAGTGCCCACGAGTGAAATGGCCTTCATAGGTTGTGACCGACAGGGAGTGCAGCCGTTCAGCCGAGTTCTTTCCCCCAACCGACCGGCGGCCTGTCGATTTGAGCGCAGGCCAAACGACTAGGCTGTGTAAGACGGTTTACCCCTCTGCGCGGATCGACTTTCGCCACAGCAAGCAGGAGAAATCAGCATGAACATACAGAATCATCCGGTCGTGTCCCGGGAAGAATGGGTCGCGGCCCGCAAACAACACCTGGCCCACGAAAAAGCCTTCACCAAAGAACGAGACAAACTCAGCGCCGAACGCCGCGCCCTGCCCTGGGTAAAAATCGACAAACCCTACCGCTTCCAGGGCCCCAACGGCGAACTGAGCCTGACCGACCTGTTCGGCGGCCGCAGCCAGTTGATCGTCTACCACTTCATGTTCGCCGCCGGCTGGGACGAAGGCTGCCCCGGCTGCTCGTTCCTCTCCGACCACATCGACGGCGCCAACCAACACCTGGCCCACCACGACGTCGCCGTGGTCGCGGTCTCCCACGCACCGTTCGCCGAATTCCAACCGTTCAAACAGCGCATGGGCTGGAAATTTGACTGGGTCTCGTCCGAAGGCTGCGACTTCAACTACGACTTCGGCGTCTGCGCCCGTGCCGAAGACGTTGCCGCTGGAAAAGCCACCTACAACTACGAAAAAACCGACGGCGCCGAGGAAGAACTCCCAGGGCTTAGCGTGTTTTATCGCGACGAAGCAGGGGAGATTTTCCACACCTATTCAACGTATGCCCGAGGCCTGGACCTGCTGGTCGGCGCCTACAACTACCTGGACCTCACGCCCAAGGGCCGTAATGAAGAGGAAATCATGGACTGGGTGAGGCATCACGATCGGTATGAAGACAAGGTGTCAGCTAGTTGCTGCCATGGGGGGAATGCTTGAAGGATGAAGACTATAGTCAGCCCGGTAGCCCAAAAGGCGACCGGGTTTGGCAACCCAACCACAAAGAGTCCCTATCTATGACAGAGATTCCACCCATGGATAGATATATGGGTCGCCCGATTTGCATAGTGATTACAAATAACTGAGCGTCCTTTACGCAGAAGGCATGCTCTTCACGGGAATGCGTTCCTGAGGCTGAGTTATATCGTAGACATGCTGCTCACAGCGGCTACCAACAAACTGGAACTCCACCAAATAGACCTTGCTTCTTTCTGGTGTGAAAGTGGTTTTGATCGGGCCGCAGCTATAGATACTCCCAACACCCGCGCCATTCGAATAACCCGACACCTGGAATGGCTGATCGACATCCGCCTGCACTTCCAGCTGCGGGAAGCGTTTAAGCGTGGCGCTGTTGGCCGCTTCGTTGAGTTTGGCGATCCAGCCGAAGACCTTGCCCTGACCTGAATCCACCACGGTGCCAAGCACCTCCATACGCTTGTCGGGATCCGCTGCGCGAAGGATCGAGAACTCTACCGGGGTAGTGCTACCTGATGCTTTCATGATGATCTTGGCGTGTTGCGCATCGACGGCCACTTTGTTCTGGTGCAGCTGAATACCGTCCGTCAACAGGCTGGGGGAAGAGTCCCGGACGTTGGAATGGCAGCCCGGTAATGCCAGAATCAAGGTTAGTGCTAGTAGTGTGGTTCTTTTCACGTCTGAATATCCTTTAAAGCGTATGTTCAGTTGATGAGAAAATATCTGTCAAAGCGGCGTTTCATAAATGCTGAGTTCGCTATAGGGGAACAGTCAGGCCGCAAAAACAGGGATGCACTACTTGACTGGGATGTAAGAGTATCCCGTCACCATTGCTTTCCCTTCCCTGGCATCCCGTACCCGGATCAACTCAACCATGTTCTGCTGAGTGTATTCAACGAAGTACTCTTTACCCTGCTCGACCTGCAGGTTCAGGTATACGTTTCTGGGGTGGACGTGCTGCCCGGCAGATATCTTGTGCAGGCCGGGGCTCACAAAGACCCAGGAGTAGGTATGTTCATTGAGCCCCACCACCGCACTGTCATTGATGCTGAACACGCTGTCATAAAAGCTGCCTTGAATAACCTGGGTTCGCATCATGTAAACCAACGCCTTACCTTGAGGTGGCGCTGGTGGCTCGAAATAAGGCTGGCTGGAAGAGGTGTGGCCACAGCCGGCCAATAACAGCATAAGCAACAGAGCTGGAATACTTTTCATCACCGCACTCATTTGCTTTGCCCCAACAATTGGTTGATCACCGGCCCCATTTTTTCCTCGACCGTCGCTAATTTCGACATATCGAGTCCCCCCTCCGCCGTCAGATGGTATTGCGCAAAGCCGATTTTTTGATCGCCCTTGTAGAGCCAGACACTGGCGTCGGATATGTATGCGGAAATGTCCCACGAGCGAGTCGCGTTGTAGCTCAGCCGGTACTCACAGCTACTCGGCACAGGCGTAGCGTAAAGGCGACTCTCGATACCGTGCTTACGCAGGAGGGATTGCAGACCATCGACGAAATCACCAACGACCACTTTCGGGTTCTCTTCGATGCAGAGTTTCGAGATTTGGTATTGGCGGTCCACCGGCTCAACTTTAATGTTGGTACACCCGGTCAGTGTCAGTAAAACGCTTATCGCAAGAGCTCTAAACAGCATGTCCTATCCTTGAATCAAAAATGATATCAATATGATGGCCGCATGCTAGATCAGGCCCGTTTTACGGTCAATTGATTGGTTTGCTTTCAGAACGATTTTCTCGCAAATGGCCCAAGCTCGCCGCTCGTAGAAAACCGAGTATCTTCATCCGAAGCCGGCTCAGCTCCATAAAAACAGTCGGCAACCTCAAACTTATCAGCCATTTCTTTTGAGTATGTGAGTAAAGCATCGAGCACTGCTCGCCCCCTTAATCCAACATCATTCTCATCAAAGCTTAAATCAATATCGAACACTCCGTCATATTTCAAAATCCTAACAAGAACAGAACCAATTATTAGCTCCATAATTTTCAGATTACGGACATTAACCAACACACAAACTTCACCTTCAAAGCTCATTGCTGCACTTATTGCATCGAGCTGTATCTGACAATCACGCCAGACCGGAAACGTTTCTGAACATTGAGCACTCACTACCGAATCGGCGCCATTGATTACTTCCGTCAGCAGTGGCAAGACCGATCCCTTATCCACAAGCTCGAATACAAACTCCAGCAAGCCAGCCACGTCTACCTCCGCGCTAAAGAATAGCCGGCGAAATTTGGTCTTTCTGCCCTTCGTTGGTGATATCGAAAATCTTTTGGTCGCACATGGTGAAACTCTGCAAATCGAACTCAACCAAATATGTCTTATTGGCTTGCGCAAGGAAGGTGTGGGACAGCGGGCCACATTTTTCTACTCGGTAACTCGTTCCGCGGTCGTTGCGCCAATTTGCTTGACCCTCGACCTCAATCAGTTGGCTTGCTGGCACTAGAATTTCGCGGCTCGGCCTGGCGCCATAGATCCCCCTGATGACCCCTTTGTACAACCCCCTGGCAAACGCAGGCATTTGCTGCTCTTGGGCATCGTTATATACAACACCTACAGCGATCAGATTACCGGGCTTCCCAATCTTGAAGCTCACCGGTGATTCGGTGCTAACCGCTTTGAAAATAACCTTTGAATTATGTTCGTTCGCGATTAGCGCAATGGGTTCTTCATCCGTCTTTGTGGGAAGCTCCTTTTTATGCGAAGAACAGCCTGAGAGAGAAGATGTGATCAACATAAAAACAATGAACCCATTTAACAAAGCGCGCATAAACGAACCCTAACCTCAATAGACTTTATAAATAGCGAGACAACATAATTTTTTGGTCACCACCGCATGAACCAGACAAATGACAAATAAATCCGTCCCCTTTCTCCTTTTCTCTCGAACCGGTCAATACATCCTGCCGTAGAGAAGTGATCTGCCACTTCATGGCGATCGCCAGTTTCTTGAGCGGATTGGGATTCCTCAGGGACGGATTTATTTTCTAATTTTTTTTCGCCCAGCACTCACTCAATAATTTTTTTATACACCAGAAGATCACGATCTCTTACCGCGTATATAGACTCATACTGAAAGGACAGCAAAAATCGAGTATCAACAGCACTTACCAATGCATCCATAAAATCATCCAACTCTTTTGCACTCTCTGCCAGCGCACCAATCGGACAATGCACCACAAGTCTTGCACCCACTTCCCAACCTAAGGGGTTTTCTTGATCGGTGGCTATTTCTTCCAAAGACGAGTTTTTGCTATAAACAAAAAAAGCATTTGATTCCGAAAAACTCCCAACAAATCCCGGATCTTCAATTTTAACATATGCCCCCAGTGATTCCAGGACACTCAGCAACTTCTCAACAGAGGGAAAGCCTTCAAACTCGAACACCATCATTATGCTCATGGTTTACGGACCTCAATCACTCTAAACTCCCCGCTTTTCAGCAAGTAAAGCCTCTTAAGATTTGGCACTGGATATTCTGCTATGGATTTTTCTATATCGTTGAACCCTAGTAGGAAAAGGGGACGGATTTATTTTCTAGCCACCGCACGAACCAAACAAATAAATCCGTCCTCTTTTCTCAGAGTACGCCCCATTTACACCCAGTTAAAATCAGGCGTAATTTCACAAACAACCCCAGCAAACACAAGAACATTTCGAACTCGCAAAACCTCCTCCGCCTGACCGACAAATACTAGAACAAGGCCTTTCTGGAGCATATTTCTTGATGTTAAATAATTGCAACCTGTCACTTCAGAAATAGCTTTTATATGAGCTTTATCTTGATAGTCACCGTGACAACGCACTTCATACTTCGTCTCATCAACTTTAATGCCCGGAATATTCGTTATCACTACAGACCAACCGCACCGATTGCACTTCCCCCCCTGAGCGCTGCCCTGCCTGAAACTAGCTAACTCTCCTCCACACTGATCGCATGTCATAAAATATGTTTTTCCATTGAACAGGAAAAGGGGACGGATTTATTTCCTAGCCACCGCACGAGCCAAACAAATAAATCCGTCCCCTTTCCTATGCAAATTCCCTCGACAAAAATCACTCCAGTTTCAGTTGCGCATCGCCTTGCCCTGCCAAGACTTTGTTCAAGCAGCGCATCCAATCCTTCCAAACTGCGGGATCGGCAGTCTCACCATCTGCAAGATAACTCATACTGCCCAACAGTGAACCCAACTCATCCGACTTTGTTCGCTCATACACATCTACTAGAAATTCATACATTGCAAGATACGCGAGTTCAGGTGTTAAATTTTCGGTGCTCATTGCTATTTTCCTTTCGACAGTCCGGTAGCTGGATTGAAGCCTCGCGGCGTCGTATTCAATCCGCCATTTTGAATAACCCCATTTCGCACGCTTCCCCAAAGCTGGGTTCCATCTGCCTGAGTTTGGGCAAACCACTGGTTACCAAACCGGTCGGTGCCTAAGCTATTCGCGGGGTTATTAGTTAACTTAACGAGCGTTTGTTGATTCTCTAGAGTATCCGCCAGATGGCCCACATCGTCACGGAAGATATGAGACAGCTGAGACGAGTCGGTAGGCAAGCTATTGTTCGCGGCATCTAAGCCTTCCGAAGCGGCCCCATTTGCACCAGCATTCTCACCCGCCTCTCCCAGTATAGTCTCACCTGCACCTGTGCTTGTGCTTGCGCTTGCACCCGCGTCAACTGCAGCTCCACCTCCCGACGCCGTTACCCCTACACCCGCACCCTCCCCCATCTCGTTGAACATTGTGCCAATCTTGGCTATAAACCCTTCCGAAAAAAGCTCCGGAGCCAACGTAAACAAGATCGCCAATGACAACTGTGCCTTAGCCTTATCCAGCGCAGTCATGCCGCCTTGCAGAGGCGCGCCGTCATCACCAAACAGCACTGTAGGATCGGTAAACGGGTGCCCTTGATCGTTGTACTTCTCCGCCGTCCCACCGATCAACGCGCCGATATTGGGATCACCGCCGGCCATAGCCCCCGAAACCAAGCCAATCAATTGCGCCGTGGTGATTTTGGCCTGGCTACCCTGGAGGCTCAGGTTGTTCGCGTCAAAAATCTTGCTTACATAGTTGGACAACGCGGCATTGACCAGTGGTGTCAGGCCTTCGGCCACGCCGCCAGCGACAACACCACTGGCAAAATCCTGACCTGCAGCTTTCGATAGCAAGCCACCGAGCAAGGCATGCATGATCAATTTGCTCGAGATGTCATTCGTTATATCGCCGATGGCTTTGTTACCGGCTGCCGCACCAAGATTAATGGCCTCTCCCAAGGCCGCGCTACTCAGATTCTTACCGAAGCTTCCGCCATTGATCACCGTAGAAATCCCACCGTTGATCAGGGCATGCCCACCAGCGCGCAGTAAGGCCTGCTCAGCATTGCTCCAACTGAGCATGTCACTTGTGTAATTGGCGTCTTGAAGCGGTCCGGCGCTGGTGACGGTGGAGCCCCCGGCATCTCCGAACCAGTTGGTGTCGGCATAATCCAGTACTCCGGCGGTAATGCCAGCGACTGCCGCGTTTTTCAAACTACCCGAGCTGAAGGTGTCCTTCAGCGCACTGCCCAAATTGCCTTTTTCATCGATAAGACTGGTGACTGCCGTAGTGGCCAGGCTGATCTCTGCCGCCCCCTCTACCCCGCCCAGGCCCAGCCCGGCAGGGCCGAGAATGGCTGACATGAGGATCGCGATGATCACCTTCGATGCGGGTCCAAGACCCGAAGTGTTGTACTTAAAGGACTCGTGGATTTCCTTGACCTGGCGCCAGTCGACATCGCCGCGTTGTTCGGCGTCTTTTATCCAGGCCAGACTCGGATCAGCCTTGACCATCGCATCGATGCTTTGTGCAACCGTGTCTTGATCGATCTGCTTGAGGTCGATGTGCAGGCCGTTGACAGCGTTAATCGTCACCTGCCCCTGTGCGGTCAACTCACTCTGGCGCAAGGTCTCGTCAGTGTTGCCTTTGCCTTTGGCTGATACCCAGAACGCGTTGTTATCACTTTTGGTGTGGCTTTCGTCATGCAGGTCCTTGACGGCTTCGAAGGTGATGCTCCCTCCACTGCTCAGGTTCAGGTCTCCACCGCTGTTGAGCTTGGCGCCTTGGTACCGCTGGTCGCCAACGCTGATCAGAGCCAAAGAACCGCCGGTCTGGATCTCACTACCCACGTTTTTTACGTCAGTGACTTCATCATGCTGGGTCTTCAGGCTACCGAAACCACCCTTTTTCTTCATGTCGTACAGCGAATAATCGCTGTCTTGCGCGGCCAGCAACTGAAGTTTATCGCCGGCCACCAGGTAGGCTTCGTCCCCCGCGGCGATCTTGCTGGAGATAAGCGTCAGGTCGTTACCCGCGCTCAGCGCAACATTGCCGCCTGCTGTAACGGTGGTGGCTACCTGATGGACATGATCCTCCTGACTGGTAACCTTCTTACTCTTGCCATACGAGTGCTGCTCATCCGCCGCCGAGGCCAGGGTCAAGTCGCCGACAGCGCTCATGCTCACATCGCGTTTGGCGTCGATCTGACTGGCAATAACGGAGAGGTCTCGACCGGCGTTGACCTTCAGGCTCTGCCCCACATCTACGTCTGAGCCATATTGGGTAATGGTCTGGTCCCGATGCAGCCCCCGCTCGCCACTGACGATCTGTTCGGCTGATGTGAGGTTGACGTCGCGACCAGCAGTGATCGTGGTATCCGCTCCGCTTTTCAGCACGCCGCCAACGTTGTTGATATCGCGTCCGGCATTGAGAGTGAGCGAGTTTCCGGCTTCGATGCGAGCGGCGTTGTCGACGAAGTCCGTGCGCTCGTTGCGATATCCGCTGCCGCTTTCGTGGGTGGTGACGGTGCGTTCGTTGATCACGTCGCCACGGGTGGTCCGGAGTGTGACGTCACGACCGGCGATGATGCCGCCCGCCTTGTTGACTATGTTGTTGCCTGCCAGCAGGTCAAGACGATCACCGGCCTCTACCAAGCCGCTGTTGACCAGATCATTACCAACATTGGCCGACAGGTTGTTGGAGGCGCGCAAGGTGCCGGCGTTGTTCAGGTCTTTGCCGGCGATCAGGGTCACGTCGCTGCCCTGGATCAAGGCACCGTTGGCGGCCAGGCGATTGTTGGCGTTGGCCAGGTACAGCACCGGCACCAGTACTTGCTCGCCATTTACCTCGGCATTTTCCATCCAGACAATGTCGTGGGTGAGGGCCGCGACTTGTTCGGAGGTCAGGCTGACGCCCAGCGACAGGTTGAGTTCTGTTTTGCTGGCGACGGCGTTGTTCATCAAGTATTTGAACAAGCCTTCGTCGCTGGTCTGGCCATCGATAAAGCGCTGACCGGTACGCGCCACTACCGCTTGCTGGATCAGGCGTTGTTCATAGAGGCCATCGCCCAGGCGCTTGGCACTTTGGTCGGGGTCGTAGCCCAGGTTCGACAACAGGTAGTCCGAGCTCATGAATTGCTTGAGGTCGGTAAGTACCGGGTTGGTTTCGATCAGGTATTTCTGGGGTTTGGACTGGCCGCTGCTGGCCGGCAACCCTTGGACGCGATTGATGGTAAAGGCCGTGGAACGACCCGGCAGCGCCGAGCCGGTTGAATTGGCAGCCGGTGCGCTGACGTCGATCGCGCTGGCGCCGGCGCCCACGTTCGACGCCACATAATCAACGGGCTTCAGGTCAACGCTGCTGGCGGAGGCCTGAGTGTTGCTGACCGGTAGAATGTTCCTTGGCTGGACGTTAACCACCGGTTGCTGACGCTGGGTCGTGCTGACGCTGCCGCCGCCCATGGTCCAGCTTTGCGGACCGCTGGCCACTGGAGTGCTGCTGTCTTGGCCGCTCAGGCGGAACAGACCGTTTTGCCCGGTGGGCAGAGCGAAGCCGGGCAAGGCCAGCGGGTTGACTTGCTGTTGGGCCAGGTTGGGCGGCAATTGTTGATTGAGGGTGATGCGGGTGGAGAACTGGCTGCCCGCAGCACCGGTGCCCGTGCGCGGACCACTGCCCACGTAGGTGTAGCCAGGGCGTACGACACTGTTATCGATATTGTTCTGGGCGTTGATGTTGACCGCGCCAGCAGCCTGGATCACGGCGGCGTAACTTTGGTCGCTGGACGAGATTTTTGTGGTCGTAGCGAACTGAGGCAGTTCAGCTTCGGTCATGCCAATAAAGTTGGCCATCCCGGCCTCAAGCCCCCCCAGGTCGTTGGGGGTGTAGCCCGCGCTTTCGAACCAGTACTTGTCGGTGAAACTACCGGCCGCGTTGTACAGTCCGCCTGCGTTGCGGGTTCGTTCGGAGCGAAATACCCGGGAGGTCTCGGTTTCGCCGGTCTCGATACCGCTGTTGGTCAGGTTGACCAGCGAGGCGCTCAGATTGCCGCCGGTGGCGATGGTGCTGCTCTGGTTCAGCAGGTCGCCGCCGGTCAGGGTAAGGTCCCCGCCCGCCGTGATGCTGGACGCGGCACTGGCCTCAGTGACTTCAAATTTGTCGCGCTGCACGATCTCCCAGACATGGTTTTGCTTGCCGCTGCAGTCGCCCGCGTTCACCCCTTCGATACAGGTGATTTCGCCAATCCGGGCGGTGTAGATGCCCTGGTTATTGGTGGTCAGCACCGCGCGAATGTTCTGAATCGTGCTCGCCGCCAGACTCATGCTGCCGTCGCTTTGAATCGACGATGAGCTGTTGATGATGCTGGCGGCCTGGGCGCCTTGACCGTTACGGTCGATCGTCAGGTTGCCCAGGCTGTAGATGTTGGCGTAGCTGTTGTTCAGCGCATTGACCCGCAAGCCCATGTTGCCGCCGCTGAAGATCAGCCCGCTGTAGTTACCCAGCGATCCGGTGGTGACGGTCAGTTGTTGAGCGCTGGCCAGCGTCCCGAAGTTGTTGATCCCGCCGGCGTTAACCGCCAGGTTGGCGCCTGAGGTCAGGCGACCGGCGTTGTCCAGTTGACCACTGACATTGAGCGTGGTGTTGCCACCGCCAGCGATGCTGGAGGTGACGCTATTGAGGCTCACTTGCGCGGCATTCAGGCCAAGGGCCCCTTGGCTGCTAAGACGACCAGCACCCCAGTAAGCACCGCTCAGCCCCACGTTCATGCTGCCGTCACTGGCAATCAATCCTTCGTTGAACCAGTTGACACCGGTACCGACGAGGCTATCCGAGGCCAGCAACTGACCACTCGCCGTCTGGGTGAAACTATTGACGTTAACGGTCAGGCGTCCAGCCTGGATGACGTTGCTGTTGGTCCAGCTGTCGGCGTTGAGGGTCAGGCCGCCGCGAGTAACGATGGTGCCACCGGCGCCGGTGACGTTGGCGGTGGAAATGTCGAAAGTACCGTTGCCCACGTGCAGCAGACTGCCGCCACCGTTGAGGAAGCCGCCCACCGCCATGGTCAGGTCGGTGTTGGCGCTTTCCAGGGTGCCGTTGCGGTTGTCGAACAGGCCACCGATCTGGAAGCTGGTTTTACCTTTGTCGCCGAGGGCGCGCAGTTGGCCGGTCTGGTTGTCGAGGCTGGCAGCCTTGATCGACAGGGTGCTGTCGCTCTCGATGATGCCCAGTCGGTTGTTCAGGGCACCGCTGAGGGTGAGGTCGATCTGTTGACCGGCGATCTGGCCGTCGTTGTCGCCGCTGTTGTCAAAGTTGTTGCCGGTGACGCTGACCTTGCCTTTGGCATAGAGGCCGCCATTGCGGTTGTCGAAGTTACCGGTGGCAATGATCGCGTCGCCGCTTTGCGCAGCGATACGCCCGCCGTAGTTGTCGATACCGGCCAGCGCAGTCAGGTTCAGGCGCTGGGCCTGGGTGACGCCGCTGCGGCGGTTGTTGTTCAGGTCATAGCCGTTTTTCAGCACACCAGTCAGGTTGGCCGTGAACGCAGCTTGCAGGCTGGCGAGCACCCCGCCGCGGTTATCGAGATTGCCGGCGTTGATCGACAGGTCACCGTCCTTGGCGACAATGCGGCCGCTCTGGTTGTCGATATCGCCGCCGATGGTGAGGTTCAAAGCCCCCTGGCTTTGCAGAGTGCCCTTGGCGTTGACGAGGCTGGCGGCCTGGATTTGCAGGTCGCCATTCTGGCTGTAGATCTGGCCGTCGGCGCTGTTCTGTAGCGTGCCGCCCGTAGTGATGGTCAGTAGATCATTGGCCGCGATGGTGCCGAGATTGCGGTTGTCCAGGCCACCGGTGAGCAGCGTCATCAAGCCTTGGCTGGCGATTTGACCGCCCTGGTTATTGATTTGCGTGGCGCGTTGCACCAGCAGTGGGCCGGCGCTGGCCAGTTTGCCGTTGGTGTTGGTCAGGGCGCCGAGCAGGTCGAGGGTCACGGCACCGTTGCCGATCAGATTGCCGCCGGTGTTATCCAGTGTGGTGCCGGTGAAACTGAGGTCCTGTTTTGCGTTGACGGTGCCGCCGGCATTACCCAGGGTCATCGCCTGCATCGCCAGGGTTGCGCCGCTGTCGATCAAGCCGCCCTGAGCATTGTTCAGCAGGCCGCTGAGGGTCAGGGTCTGATTGCCGCCGCTGGAGAGAATGCCGCCGTTGCTGTTGTCCAGGCTCGACGCGTTGACGCTCAGGGTTTTCCGGCTGACCAGTGCACCTTCGCCGCTGTTGAGAATGGCACCGCTGACGGTGACGGCCACATCGCTGTCATGACTCGACAGCGTGCCTTTGTTGCGGTTGTCCAGGCTGTTGCCGGTGAGGCTCAGGCCCTGCCAGCCGGAGATCAGACCGCCCTGGTTGAGTACCGTGTCGGCGTTGACCGTCAGCAGGTTATTGCTGATCAATTTGCCGTTGTTGTTGTTATCCAGTGCCCGGGCCGTCAGATCGAGGCTCTGGCTGCTGGAGATTTCGCCGTTCCGGTTGTTCAGGTCGCGCAGGTGCTGGATGCTCAGCAAGCCGGCGGTGGTGATCAGGCCGGCACCGTTGTTCAGGTCGCCGGTGGCCGCCCCGAAGTCGATGGCAATTGCGCTGCCCAGCAAAGAACCGTTCTGGTTATTCAGACCGCTGCTGTTGATTGTCAGCTCCGTGGTGGCGTTGATCAGCCCCTGGTTCTGGTTCGTCAGCAGCCCGTCGAGGCTCAGGTCGAGGTTGGCGCGGCTGGTCAGCGTGCCGCCGCTGTTGTCCAGGCTGGCGGCTTTGACGTCGAGTGCTGCAGCGGCGATCAGGCCTTTGAGGTTGGTCAGTGCCTGATCGATGCGCAGGGTCAGATTCTGATTGCTCAGCAGTTTGCCGTTGCTGTTGTCCAGGCTGCGAGCAGCGATGGTGAAAGCCTCGGCGCTGGAGATTTCGCCGCCGTTGTTATTAACGTCGGTGAGGTTTTTGAGCATCAACAACGGCGCGCTGATCAGACCGTTCTGGTTATTCAGCTGACCCTTGTTCAGATCCAGTGTCAGAGACGTGTTGCTGAACAGTTGCCCGCCTTGCTGATCCAGGCCGGTGACACTGGCCGTCAGGGCCCCGACACTGGCGATGCGGCCGCCGTCCTGATTGGTCAGTTGAGTGGTGGTCAGGTCCAGACTGGCGCCGCTGTTCAAGCGACCGGTGTGGCTGTTATCCAGTGCACCAGTGTTGACGATCACCGCCCCCTTGCCACTGATGCTGCCGTTATTGCGGTTGTCGAGGCTGGCACTGTTGAGTGTGATGCCAGCATCGGTCACGATCTCGCCGCCCTGATTGAGCACGGCGCCGGTGGTGGTCAACGTCAGCGGCCCTGCCGCGGAAACGCTGCCCAGGGTGTTGGTCAGGCTGGCGGCCGTGACCCCGAGTGAGCCTTCAGCGCTGAGCAGACCCTGGCTGTTGTTCAGGTCCCCCCTGAGATCGAGCGTCAGGTTTTTCTGACTCAACAGCGAGCCGCCACTGTTATCGAGGTCGCGGCCGGTCAATGACAGGTCGGCCTTGCCCGAGAGCAGGCCTTTGGCGCGGTTGATGATATTTTCGACCGTCAGGGACAAAGCACCGTCGGCGAATACCTGGCCACCATCGCTGTTGTCCAGACTATTACCGACCAGGGTCACATCTGACTTGCTCGACAACTCGCCACCACGGTTGTCGACCGATCCGATGTTCAGTTGCAGCGCATTGGTTGCACCAACCAGGCCGCTGTTGCGATTGTCGAGGCTGGTACTGGTCAATGTCAGGCCACCGGCGGCAATCAGTTGACCGCCCTGATTGTTCAGGGTCGCAACGTTGGCCGTGACATCGGCTTTACCGGCAATCTGGCCATGGGTGTTGTCCAGGCTATCGGCGCTGAGATGCACATCACCGTCAGCGATGAAAGTGCCATCCTGATTGACGATCTGACCGTCCACCGTCATCCCGAGGGTGCCATGACTGCTGATCAAGCCGCCGGTGTTGTCCAGGCGCGCGCTGCGCATCTCCAGGGTCTGTGCGGAAATCAGGCCCTTGATGCTGGCGAGCAGTTGATCGATGTGCAGCGTCAGACCCTGATTACTGATCAGCTTGCCGTTACTGTTATCCAGGTTCTGGGCGGCCAGTGTGAAGGCCTGGGCGCTGGAGATTTCACCGTTGCGGTTGTTGACGTCCTTGAGATTTTTCAACATCAACAACGGTGCATTGATCAGCCCGTTCTGGTTGTTCAGTTGGCCGTGATTCAAGTCCAGGCTCAGGACGGTTTTGCTGAACAGCTGACCGCCCTGCTGATCGAAACCGGTGACACTGGCGGTCAGGGCCTTATCGCTGGCGATTCGGCTGGCAACGCCATTACTGACCTGGGTCGCGGTCAGGTCGAGCATATCGCCGCTGATCAATTGACCGCCCTGAGTGTTGTCGAACGTACCCGTGGTGACGGCGGTCGCGCTCTTGCCACTGATCAGGCCGTTCTGGCTGTTGTTCAGGCTTTGGCTGTTGAGGGTCAAGCCGCTGTCGGTGCTGATCGACCCGCCCTGATTGTTCAGCACTCCTGTCGTCGTCAGCGCCAACGCGCCGGCGCTCGACACGCTGCCACGGGTGCTGTCGAGGCTCGCCGCGTTGACCGTCAGGGTGCCTTCACTGCTGATCAGGCCTTCGATGTTGCTTAGCGCGTTGTCGAGGCGGATATCCAGCCCAAGCTGAGTGACCAGGCTGCCACCGCTGTTGTCCAGACTCTGCCCCGTTACCGTCGTGGCGCCCTTGCCGAACAACAGCCCCTTGGTCTGGTTGATGATCTGCGCCACTTTCAGGCCCAGCTCGGTGCCAGCCAGAATCTTGCCGTTGTCACTGTTGTTCAGGCTTTGGCCTTCAATGGCCACATCAACGGCGCTGGAGATTTCGCCGCCCCGGTTGTCCACCTCATCGACATTGAGTTTCAGCGCTTTTGTCGCGCCTACCAGTCCGCCGTTGCGGTTATCGAGTCCGTTGCCATTGAGGCTCAACGTTCCTTGAGCGACAAGCTCGCCGCCCTGGTTGGTGAATTGCGCAACCTTGGCCGTCAGATCGGTTGTGCCGGAGATACGACCGCCGCTGTTGTCGACGCTGGCCGCCTGCAGTTGCACCGCCCCCGCCGCGCTGAGCAAGCCGCCGCGGTTATCCAGATGAGTGCCATTGAAGTTGATGGCGGCCTGGCTGTTGAGCAGACCTTGCTGGCGGTTATCGAGTTGTCCGACGGTCAGTTGCAGGTCTTTGCCAGCGCGTACTTTGCCGGTGCGGTTATCCAGCGAATCGCTGCGCAGGGTCAGGCGATCCTTGCCGGTCAGGCTGCCATTGCGGTTGTCGAGGCTGCCGGTTTGCAGGTCGACCACGTCTTTGGCACTCAGGTCGCCATTCTGGTTATCGAACAAGCCATTGATGCGTGCGGTGAAGCTGCCATCGCTAACCAGGCTGCCGCCATGACTGTTATCCAGGCTGGCGGCGCTGATGCTCACGCTTTGGCCGGAACCCAGCACGCCGTTCTGGTTATTCAGGGCGCCGATCAAGCCAATGTTCAGGGCAACGTCGCCCGTGACCTGGCCGTCACTGTTGTCCAGTGTTGTTGCGGTGAGGGTGGTGTTGCCAGCGCTGGAAACTTCACCATCGTGGTTGTTCAGGTGGCCGAGATTGGCCGTGAGGTTGCCGTTGCTGGTAATGACGCCCTGGGTGTTGAGGACCTGCGTAGCTTTTAGCTCCAGAGCGCCGCTGCCCAATACTCGGCCCTTGTTCTGGTTATCCAGCGTAGTAGCAGTGATGCTGGTTTTTTTCTGCCCGCTTAAAGTGCCGCCCTGGTTATTCAACGTCTGCGCGGTATTGACCGTCAGGTTGCGGCTGGCCACCACGCTCTTGCCGGTGTTGTTGAAGTTCTGCGCATTCAGGTTCACATCGCCATTGGCATTGCGGCTGGTATCAGCATTGACCCCGGCTTCGATGATGCCGTTGTTGGTCAGCACACCACCGGCCGTCAGCGCGATGCTGTCCCGGGCGGC